>JACQTM010000361.1 GCA_016210825.1 Hyphomicrobiales bacterium | reverse complement strand
AGGGCCTCGCCGGCGACGCGTACGATCAGGCTTTCGACGCTTTCGCCATTAAGCTTACCGAACGGGGTGTGGGCCCAGCCGACGATACAAGCGGTCATGGATTCATGTCCTTTGCCGAATTTTGGTCGCTTTTATAATGGAATTAACACGATTAGGGCGGCATCAACAACGTTCGTTGGCCTATTTACCTTCCCGCCGATGTTCGGTTTAGATTGCTCCATCCATCGCCACGTGGACCTCTGAGGGTTCCGAGACCCGCAGGACGAGATCGGACCGAAAATAGTGACGTTTACACCAAAGCCAACTGCCGTCCCTGCCGTGGCGATCGCGTTCACCATCGTTGCCTTGCTTGCGACCGCCACGCGTGCCTCGGCGGAAGCCACACTGCTCATCGAGGCGGATACCGGCAAGGTGCTGCATGCCGAGAATGCCACGTATCCGTGGTATCCCGCTTCCGTCACCAAAATGATGACCGCTTATGTCACCCTCAGGGCCGTCAAGGAACGGCGTCTCGCAATTGATACGCTGATCAATGTTTCGCAGAACGCCGTGGCGCAACAGCCGACAAAAATGGGTTTCAAGGCCGGCACTCAGGTCACCGTCGATAACGCGCTGAAAATGCTGATGGTGAAATCGGCGAACGACATGGCGGTGGCGCTCGCCGAAGCCGTTTCCGGCTCGATCGAAAAATTCGCCGACAATATGAACCGCAACGCTAAGCGCCTCGGGATGACGCAATCGAGTTTCGTCAACCCGAACGGCCTGCCGGCGGACAACCAGGTGACTTCGGCGCGCGATCTTGCGATTCTTGCGCGCGCGATGATCAAGGAGATGCCGGAATACGATTCCTATTGGCATATCCCGGCAATCCAGCTCGGCAAGCGCGTGATGCGCAACTATAATTCCTTGATCGACCGTTATCCCGGCGCTGACGGCATGAAAACCGGCTTCATCTGCGCGTCCGGCTTTAACCTCGTGGCCAGCGCGACGCGCAACGGGCGCCGCTTGATCGCCGTGGTTCTCGGCGCGCCTTCGTCCGGAGTACGCGCGGTGAAAACCGCGCAATTGCTCGAACACGGGTTCAATGGCGGACAATTATCATGGCTTACCCCATCGCTCGGAACGGTGAATCAACTCGTTCCCATCAATGCCGCGCCCCCCAATCTACGCGACGAGATGTGCGGCAAGCACCGCAAGCGGCCGGCCGCCGAGACCGAGGACGAAGAGCCGATCGATGCCAAGTTCGATCCCGGTTCGCCGCAATCGGTCGCACTGTCGAGCCTTCGCGCACCCATCAAGATGTCCGAGCTGCTCGGCCAATCGAACGGTTCATCACAGCCAGTCGTGGTCTATATCGGCCCGGCAAAGAGCTCGCCGGCCCAGCCTGCCACGACGTCCGCGAAATCGAAGCGCAACGCCTCACCCGCAATTCCAGCCGCGCCCGCTGCCACAAACGCCATAAATGCCGCGGCACCCAAAGCCGCGCCCGCGGCCCCGCAGCAGCTGCCGACCACTGCCTTCGCCGCAGTCGGCGATGCACCGATCACCACACCGTCAACTTTCGTGGCTCCGGCTGCAGCCGCTGAAGCGCCGCGTCCAGCCGCCGTTCCAATCCCGCGGCCACGGCCCAGCGGCAAACGGTGAACGAGCCTGGTGCGCCAACCCGTCAGCGCGGGCCGATCGCGCCAATTCCATTCACGATTCTGACGGGTTTTCTCGGCGCCGGTAAAACCACGCTGCTCAACCGGCTGGTCAAGGATCCCGCGCTCGCCGACACCGCCATCGTCGTCAACGAATTCGGCGATATCGGCCTCGATCACCTGCTCGTCGAGCATGTCGACGACGAGATGATCGTGCTCGCGAGCGGATGCCTGTGCTGCACGCTGCGCGGCGATCTCGTCAATGCGCTGGAGACGTTGTTGCGCAAGCTCGATAATGGCCGTGCGGCCTTTCGCCGGGTGATCGTTGAGACGACTGGGCTTGCCGATCCGGCGCCAATCCTGCAAACCGCCATGGCGCATCCTTACCTCGTCATGCGCTACCGGCTCGATGGCGTGGTGACGCTGATTGACGCAATCAACGGCCATGCCACGCTAAATCAGCACGCTGAAGCGGTGAAGCAGGCGGCGGTCGCCGACCGCATCGTGCTGTCAAAGACCGACATGCTTTCGACGCCGGAACAGATCGAGCAAAAACAGCGGCTGCTGGCGCGTCTTCGCGCGCTCAATCCGGCGGCGCTCATTCTCGACGCCGCGGCGGGCGAGGCCACTCCCGCGTGTTTGCTCGATTGCGGCCTCTATAATCCTGAGCACAAGACCGCCGACGTCAAGCGCTGGCTGGCCGAGGAAGCCTTCGAGGCAGACGCGGTGCATGGCCACGACCATCATCGTCACGACGTCAACCGGCACGATGATCGTATCCGTGCCTTCACGCTTGCGACCGAGGCGGCAATCCCGGCCGCCGCGCTCGACATGTTTCTTGAACTGCTGCGCTCGGTGCACGGGCCGAACCTGCTGCGGTTCAAGGGCGTGGTGAAGGTCGCGGAAACCCCGGATACGCCCGCCGTCATTCACGGCGTCCAGCACATTCTCCATCCCGTGGCACAGCTCGAGCGCTGGCCCGACGATGACCGGCGGACTCGCCTTGTCTTCATCGTTCGCGATTTGGACCCCGCGACGATTCGTGAATTGTTCGATGCTTTCCTCGGCACCGGCGTCAACGACCGGCCGGATCGCGCCGCCATGCTCGAAAACCCGCTGGTGCCCTTCGGCGGCGCCGACCGCTAGCTCGTTCGCGGCCCTTGCCACACTGGTGCGACTCTTCGATGTTAGCGGCTAGCCGGTGACCATCCAGCCAGCTTGGCGGGCCGGTTTTGAGTGCGCCCATGGGATTGATCGAGCGAATCAAGGGCGATGTGGTCTTCATTCGGGGTGCCTTGCGCTCCCTGAAGATGACGACGCCGATCGCGAAGCATCCCGATCGCGTTTTTCCGCTCGTCTTTGACGAATTGGCCGAACGATATGCGGAGCGCCCAGCGCTCTTGTCGGATCGTGAGAATTTCAGTTATCGCGCGCTTGCCGAGCGCAGCCACCGCTATGCACGCTGGGCGCTGGCGCAAGGCATCGGCAAGGGCGACACGATCTGTCTGATGATGCCGAACCGGCCCGAATACATGGCGATTTGGCTCGGTGTCACGCGCGTGGGCGGTATCGTCGCGTTGCTTAACACCAATCTTGTCGGACCATCGCTCGCCCATTGCATCAATATCGTGCAGCCGAAGCAGATCGTGGTTGGTTCGGGATTGCTCGCGGAATTTGAAACCGCGCGGCCGCATCTCTCCGTCAACGCCAGGATTTGGGTTCATGGGCCGGCGGCGGCGGATTTTCCCCGCCTCGATACCGAGATCGAACCGCTACCCGGCGATGCATTGACGGCGTCCGAGCGGCGGGCGCTGACCATCGAGGATCGCGCGCTTTACATCTACACCTCCGGCACCACCGGCATGCCCAAGGCCGCCAATGTCAACCACTACCGGATTATGCTCGCGAGTCTTGGTTTTGCCGGCGTGATGAACACGCGCGCGTCCGACCGTATGTACGATTGCCTGCCGATGTATCACACCACCGGCGGTCTCGTGGCCATTGGCGCGCTGCTGGTCAAGGGCGGATCGGTCGCAATCCGCGAGAAATTTTCCGCGCGCGAGTTCTGGGACGACGTCATGCGCTACGACTGCACGATCATGCAATATATTGGGGAGCTGTGCCGCTACCTTATCAATACACCGCCGCGACCGCATGAGACGAAACATCGGCTGCGCCTTGCCTGCGGCAACGGCCTGCGTCCGGATGTGCGGAACGAATTCAAGGAGCGATTTCACATTCCCCAGATCATAGAGTTCTATGCGGCGACGGAGGGCAACGTGCTGATGTTCAATTTCGAAGGCAAGCCCGGAGCCATCGGCCGCCTGCCGTCGTACATCGCACGCCGCTTTCCAACCGCGCTGGTCCGCTTCGACGTTGAGAAGGAGCAGCCCGTGCGCGGCACGGACGGCTTCTGTATTCGCTGCAAGCCTGACGAGGTCGGCGAGGCTATCGGCAAAATCGTCTATGATCCGGAACGCCCGGGCGGCCGCTTCGAAGGCTATGCGCGCAAGGAAGAGGACGAAAAAAAGATCCTGCGTCATGTCTTCGAGAAAGGCGATTCCTGGTTCCGCACCGGCGATCTCATGCGGCAGGACAAGCAGGGGTATTTCTATTTTGTCGATCGCATCGGTGACACGTTCCGCTGGAAAGGCGAGAACGTCTCAACGTCCGAAGTCGCCGAAAGCATCAACCGGTTTCCCGGGATTAACGACGTCAATGTCTATGGCGTCAACATTCCGGGACATGACGGCCGCGCCGGCATGGCCGCGGTGGTCTGCGCCGGCGAATGCGATCTGCTGGGTCTGCGCACGCATCTCGTCACCCATCTGCCCGATTATGCGCGGCCGCTATTTCTTCGCATCAGCAGCGATATCGAGGTCACTTCGACATTCAAACAGAAGAAGCTCAGTCTGGCGCACCAGGGTTTCGATCCGGGTCAAATCACCGATCCGATCTATTTCAACGACCCGCAAAACCAAGCATTCGTTCCACTCGACAAGCCGCTTCATGACCGGATCGTCGGCGGCAAGGTACGTTTGTGACGGCGCCGGATGACGTGCTGGCGTTCTGGCGCGATGCCGGACCGGACAAATGGTTCAAGAAAGACTTAGCATTCGATGCCGATATTCGTGCGCGTTTCCTTGCCGCCCACGAAGCGGCGGCGCGTGGCGAGTTTTCCGCGTGGGAAGCAACGGCCGAAGGCGCGCTTGCCTTGGTCATTGTTCTCGATCAATTGCCGCGCAACATGTTCCGCGATGATGCGCGCGCATTTGCCACGGACGCGCTGGCGCGTGCCGTTGCAGACCGTGCCATCGCGCGCGGATTCGACGCGACGGTGCCGAAATCGCTACGTGCATTCTTTTATCTGCCTTTCGAACACTCCGAGAATCTCGCCGATCAGGAGCGCTGCATCGCGCTTAATCGCGCCACCGGCGACGCGGACGCGCTAAAGTGGGCCGAGATTCACGCCGATATCATCCGCCGCTTCGGCCGCTTCCCTCACCGCAATAAGGTTCTCGGCCGCGAAATGGCGCCCGAAGAACAGGTTTTTCTCGATACTGGCGGGTTTGCGGGGTAAGCCGCCGTCACGTGTCCCACGATCGTGTTTCCATCCGACACATTGCGGGTATTCTAGATAATCTGTCTCCGCCATCCTGAGGTGCGAGCCTGAAAGGCGAGCCTCGAGGGGTGACGAGTTTGAAATGGTGCGAATTCGATGACACCTTTTCATGGCGTCTTTCCCTATCTCGTCTCGCCGGTCGATGCCTCGGGCCGGATCGCAAGCGATGTGCTCGGCCGTCTCGCCGCCGACCTCATCACCGCCGGTGTGCATGGCCTCACCCCACTCGGCTCGACCGGCGAGTTTGCCTATCTCAACCGCGACCAACGAACGGCCGTCGTGCAGGCGACAATCGAAGCCGCGAGTAAACGCGTGCCGGTGGTCGCAGGCGTCGCCTCGACGACAACGGCGGACGCTGTCGAGCAAGCAAGGACCTATCAGCGGTTCGGCGCCGACGGTATCCTTGCCATCCTCGAAGCCTATTTTCCGGTACCGGACGCGCAGATCGAGATTTATTTCCGCGCCATCGCCGACGCCGTTGATATACCAGTTGTGCTCTACACCAATCCGCAATTTCAACGCAGCGATCTTACCCTCGACGTGATCGCGCGCCTCGCCGAGCACCCGCGTATCCGCTACATCAAGGATGCTTCCACCAATACCGGCCGCCTGCTCTCGATTATGAACCGCTGCGGCAATCGCCTGCGCATCTTTTCTGCCTCGGCGCATATACCGGCCGCGGTCATGCTGATCGGCGGCGTCGGCTGGATGGCGGGTCCGGCCTGCATCATTCCGCGCCAAAGTGTACGGCTATATGAATTGTGCAAGGCACAGCGTTGGCCCGAGGCTCTCGAACTCCAGCGCAAGCTCTGGCGCTTGAACGAAGCCTTCGCACGCTTCAACCTCGCCGCCTGCATCAAGGCCGGGTTGCAATATCAGGGTTACGCGGTCGGAGATCCGATCCCACCGCAGGCGGCATTGACAGCGGAGCAGCGCCGGTTTGTCGGGGAAACCTTGTCGGAATTAGACATCGCGACGCCAGTTCCAGCTTAAACGCCCGTGTCCCGGCGTCGCCCAACCCAATCTTAACGAATCCTTGCTACGCCCGACGTTGGATTTTCGCGGCGAATTTGCCTGCGTGGAGATAATCGTGACCTTCATTGGATCGCAGCGGGCGGCGCGCATTTCGCTCATTGCCAATCTCGCCGATCGTATGGCGCGCGCGCGGCGATTGCTGATCGGTAGCGACGATCACGCGCTGGCGCGGCGCGCGGCCGGCAACGTGTTCCTGATTCGCGTCGGCGGGGCCGTACTCACCTATCT
>JACQTM010000362.1 GCA_016210825.1 Hyphomicrobiales bacterium | reverse complement strand
CTTGCCGCCCTCCTGGATCTCTATTGCGCGAAGGTGCGCGAAACTGCAAAGCGCATCAGCTTACAACTTAATCACCGTTATCTCCAATCGCGCGATATTTAAGTCGCGCAGCAAAACGCAAGGGTGCCCGGAGCCGACATGAAACTAGTCACCTTCCGCAGAAGCGACCACGCCGCTGCTCTTGGCGTCATGGTTGGGGCCAACCGCATTCTGGACGCCCAGGCGGCCGCTGTCCGGGAGCGAGGCACACCGACTTCATTTCTCACTTCGATGCTTGAGCTGATCCGCTCCGGTGAGCCTGCGCTGGTGGAGCTTCGCCGCCTGGTCGGAATGTTCCGGGACGATCCCGCCTTCAGCGCCTCGCTTCGCGATTGCACGCTCCTTGCGCCCGTGCCGGTTCCTGAACAGATACGGGACTGTCTCGTGTTCGAGAAGCATTTCCTGCAGGCACGTGCACAGGCCGCCGTTCTCAAGGCGCGCCTGTTGGGAGATACGACCGAGACGGCAATCGCCGCGAGCGGCTCCAAAGTCGGATCTTCAATCCCGAAGGTCTGGTATGAGCAACCGCTTTACTACAAGGGCAATCGCTTCAGCGTAACCGGACCCGACAGCGACGTGCTGTGGCCGTCTTATTCGCGCTTTCTCGATTTCGAGCTGGAATGGGGAATCTTTATCTCGCGCAAGGGCAAGAACATATCGCGCGCCAACGCCCGCGATCACATCTTCGGCTACACGATCTTCAACGATTTCAGCGCGCGCGACGCGCAATATCGTGAGACCGAAGGCAGGCTCGGGCCGGCCAAAGGCAAGGATTTCGATACGGGCAATGCCATGGGTCCCTGTCTCGTGACCGCCGACGAGATTGTAGACCCTTACAGTCTTTCAATGGCCGTTCGGGTCAACGGCGAGGAATGGGGCCGCGGCAAGACCGGCGACATGCACCACCGCTTCGAGGACATCCTCGCGCATATCTCGTCCGACGAAACGCTCCATCCTGGTGAATTCATCGGCTCGGGAACGGTCGGCGACGGCTGCGGCCTCGAGCACGACCGCTGGATCAAGCCCGGCGACGTCATCGAACTCGAGGTCGAGAAGATCGGCATCCTTCGCAACCGCGTCGTCAAGCAGCAGGCGGCGGGACACGCGTGAGCATTATCGGCCGACAAAATTCGGCTTGCGCTTCTCCACGAATGACCGGAAGCCTTCCTTGGTATCCTCGGTGTCCTGGATGTCGGTGAGCACCGTCCAGGTATAAGGGATACCCTCGGTCGGACCGCGGTCCAGCGCACCCAGGATCGCTTTCTTCGACCCCTGCTCGGCCAAGGGCGCGGCCTGCTCAGCGATATGGGTCGCGATTTCCCAGGCCTTGTCCATCAGCGCGTGTTGGGGAACGACCTCCGACACCAGGCCCCATTGCAGCGCCTGCTGGGCGTTCACGCGGAAGAAGCGGCCTTCAATGACCATGCGCATGACGATGCCAAGCGGCATCTTGTAGGCGAAGCCGGCGGATTCGACGCCGTTAATCAAACCAATGTTCACGTGCGTGTCGAGGAACACCGCGTTGTCGGCGGCGATGACGATGTCGCTGTCGGCGACGAGATGCCAGCCGCCTCCGACGCACGCTCCGTTGACCGCGCAGATGAAAGGCTTGCGGATTGACTGCATCATGTCGGTCCATGGCTTGAATATCGTGTAGCCCTCGGTCCTGCCTTTTTCCTGCGTCGTTTCCGCCGCTTCGGTCACATACATCCCGCTGCAGAACGACTTCTCTCCCGTGCCGGTCAGGATCATGACCCATTGCTCGGGATCGTCGCGGAATTCGGTGAAGACCTGCAGCAGTTCGCTCGACGTCGCCACGCTGATCGCGTTTGCCCGCTCCGGACGATTCAGGGTGATGCAGATGATGCGCCCCCGCTTCTCGACTTGAATATCCTTGAATTCCATTTCACTTCTCTCCCTCAACCGTCCTATCGGTCCATTCTTTTTTTCATCGGCGCAGCACGGCTCGGCCGATGATGATGCGCTGGATTTCCGAAGTTCCCTCGTAGATCCGCGTCACGCGCGCGTCGCGATAGAAACGGCCGACGGGATTGTCGGCGATGTAGCCGGTGCCGCCCTGGATCTGAAGCGCGGCATCGGCGACGAAAGCCAAAGCCTCGGAGGCGAACAGCTTCGCGATCGATATGGTTTCCGGCGTGAGGCGGCCCGAATCGGCAAGCACCGCCGAATGATAGGTCAGCCAGCGCGCGGCTTCGGTTCGCGCCGCCATATCCGCTAGCATAAACTGGATCGCCTGAAACTCGCCGAGCGACTTGCCGAATTGCTTGCGCGACCTGGCATAGTCTGTGGAAATCTCGATCAGGCGTTCGCATGCCCCGAGACACCGGGCAGCGACGAGAGGGCGTCCCTCGTTTAGCGTTTTCATTGCCGCGAGCCAGCCCTCGCCTTCCGGACCGAGCCGGTTTTCCTCCGGCACTTCACAATCTTCCAGCACCAGCTCCGCGATGGGGTGGCCGCGGCTTCCCATCGTCTCGTACACCTCGCCGACACGGAAACCGGGAAACGACGGCTCGACAAGAAAGACGCTGAATTCCTTCAATTGCTTGTCAATGTTGGTGCGGGCGACGATCGTGATCAGACCCGCGCGCGAGCCGCCGCTGATGAAGCGCTTGACGCCGTTGAGATAGTAGCGGTCGCCCCGCTTGCGCGCGACGGTCTTGATCCCGCCGACGTCGGAGCCGGCCTCCGATTCGGTCAACGCGAAGGCTGCGCGCAGCGCGCCGGTCGCCATTCGGGGCAAGTAGCGCTGTTTTTGCTCTTCGGTCCCGATCGAAACGAGTGCGTCCGACCCAATTCCGGTATGGGATGCAAGCGCACCGGCAAACCCGAAGCCGCTGCGTCCGAGCATCTGATGGACAAGCGCGCGATCCAGCCGGCTCAGCCCCGTGCCGCCATACTTTTCCGGAATGCTGATCCCGAACAAGCCGAGCGCAGACGCCTCCGCGAAAATATCCTCGGGAATGCGGTTTTGACGCTCGATCTCGCTCATCCGGGGGTCGACACGTTGGTCGACAAAGTCTTTGACCGTCTGCGTAAGCGCCCGCTGCTCCGGCGTTAGTTCGAAGTCCATTTTCAGGCTTTTCCTTGTGATCCAAGCCGATCGAGCTCCGCCAGAAGCTCGCTTCGATGCTGATCCAACGCCGGCACGTTGAGGGTACGCGTCTCAAGCTGCTCGTTGACCTTGATCGGTACGCCCCAGGTCGGAATTTCGCGCCCGTTCGGCAGCACGGCAGGCTTAATCATTTTGCGCGCGATAACCTGTTCGTCGGCGATTACGTCGTTGAGCCCGCGCACATGGCTCGCCGGTACGCCGGCATGGGTTAAAACCTTCTCCCAGTCCTGCGCGGGACGGGCCAACAAATAGGCTTGGATAAGGGGCCGCAGCTCGTCACGATTTTTCACGCGCAACGGATTGTTTGCAAAGCGCGAATTTCCTGCGAGCTCCACGGCCCCGAGCAGCTCGCAGAACCGTTTCCATTGGTGCTCGTTGCTCACCTGCAGAAAGAGAAATTCCCCGTTACGTGTGTCGAATGCACCGAGAGGATAGATCCCCACTGTCTCCGACCCCATTCGCGATGGCATCGGCAATCCGCAGAGCGCGCCTTGCAAATAGGCATGCATGAAGCCGAGCGAAGATTCCATCAGGGAAACCTCGAGCAGCATGCCCTTCTTGTTCACCGCCGCGCTGTGGATGCCGGTCATAATGGCGCCCCAGGTGAGGTACGATGTCGCGATGTCGATGGGCGAACCGGCGCAACGGACCGGCGGCCGGCCAGCCTCGCCGGTGACACCCATAATTCCAGAGAAGGCCTGGATCATTGAATCGTAAGCCGGCGCCGTTGAACGCGGTCCACTGCGGCCGTAGCCGGTGACCGACACCCAAACCAAGCCCGGATGTGCGGCGTGCATGTCGTCCCAGCCCATGCCGAATTTCTCAAGCGTACCCGGACGGTAATTTTCGACGATGACATCGGCCGTCCCAAGCAGGCGACGTAATAGCGCATGCCCGTCGCGCGTTTTGAAATTGATAGCGATGCTGCGCTTTCCGCGATTACAGCTCACGAAATACACGCTCTCGCCGTCGACGAAAGGAGGCCATCGCCGCATCTCGTCGCCTTCCGGCGGCTCGACCTTTATGACGTCCGCCCCCATTTCTGCCGCCAACATCGTCGCAACGGGTCCCGCGATATTCCGCGTGCAATCTAAAATACGCACTCCCTTGAGGAGCGATAGAAACACGGCACCGCTCATGATCCCGGCTTTCAAGTCGCCAACCGCATGTTGTTTTGGAGACACCGAACGCGACGACACTGCGATTGGATTGTCAGGTTCAACTTTTTGCAAAGATGCATCAATCCGGCCGTAGGCTGCAAGCAGATCACATTGACGCACCTTCATACCGAAGCGCGCGTGTCATTTCGCTGGATGAAAACGTCATCGAGGGTTGCGCAAGTTTAAGTTCTTCAAGCCCGCCGTAGACATACGCGTTTGATTTTCGCTGATCGAAAAGTGAAGCACGCCGCGACGAGAGCCGTATTCTTGTAAAAGTGCTGAGGCCGTGCAAAAAATTTATTGCGCCACCCGAAGTTTGAATACGAAGATGCATCGCTTGCGACACCGAATACGATTTCGCGAGCGAGGTCAGAACAGGACTCAGGATGAATGACGATTGAGCGTCTGCAGTATCGATCGCTTCGATCGAGCAATACGCCGTTGCTGACACACCATGTCGGCCGCGCGCATGATTTCATTCTGACGGGAAGTATGACGCCGCACGATCCGGATCGTGGCATTCTGATATCAAGCATGAAGGCGCTGCCCGAGGAGGCCCGGTCTCAATTGCAAAGCGGCATTTATTTCGTCGATTCCCAGCTCGACCGCATAAAAGCTCAGACCTGGCAAGCACTTAAGAACCTTTCAGGCGCTCTGGCCGCATTCGACACGTCATTCGACAAGCTCGTGCACTTGCGCGTCTTTCTTCGCGACATCCGCGACGAGCCAGCGGTTCTCGACGTGTTGCAGCGCGTCGTCGGCGAATTGCCGTCAGGCGAAATCGTTGAGGCATGGAATCCGGGCGCCCCGACGGACATCGACCTCCAGATCGACGCCATCGCGGTGTTGTCGAATGTCGCGCGCACGAATATCCGGATTGCCGCCCTTGATACTCTAGCCGCGCCCTTTGCGCTCGCCACGCGTGGCGGCGACCTCTTGTTCTCATCCTGCCTGCCGGGGGCGGATCCCAAGGGCGACGCTCTGCTCAACCGCCTCGCCGACGTTGCGCCCGAGGAGCGCGCGCTGGCGAAAGGCGCAGTCGGTCCGATGACGCGCCGTGTCGAAGCTTATGTGGCCCAGCAGCTTACGCTTTGGCACCACTTTCATACGCTTCTCGCCGACCAGAAAATTCCGCGCACAAATCTACTGCTCAACTTCATGTGGGTTCGCCGCTCTATGCGTGAGATGGCGGACGGATACACCAACCGCCATCTGTTACGCGCGACTGGCAGCAAGCATTGTCTCACGACCTTTCCCACGGCGAACCTACGATATCCTGACGCGCTCGTCGAAGGCCGTATCGTCGCCGTCTATCCTGACGCGAAACGGCCGAAGGAGATCAAGATCGCCGATCACGGCATGTCGGGCGCCTATGTCGGCGCCGTTCAGGGCGGAGGGCTCATCTTCACGGCGGGTGAAGTGCCGGTGCATACCGAGGCGGGATATCCCATTCGAGGCGCGGCCGACCTGGAAGACGACACGCGCAGGCTGAATTTCGGCCGTTACCACGCTGAAGCGCCAATCATGGCGCAGGTTGATTTCGTCTTGAAGAAGCTCAAGGCAACGCTTGCTAGTTACGGCGTGACCTTTGCTGACGTCGCGCAGCAGACATTGTATCTAACTAATCCAGACGACTATCCCGCGCTGGAGCGCATTGCGAGCCTGTATTTTGGCCCGACATTACCTCCAACGACCATCGTACCGATCCACCGGCCCTCCAACTCCCCGGAAGCGCGGCTGGAATACGAGGTGACGCTCGCCTCGCCGGATTGAAGCATTCAACGATAATCCGCTTCCAACGAATTACAGCCACGGTCCTGAGTATTGTCCCTTCCGAAAATCATATCCGCGCGTAGCGATGATGCAGTCCTGACAGAATGGGCCGACAGCGATCGTGTTGGCTCAGATGCCCGAGCGGGTGGCCGCCAGATAGCGCTGCTTAAGGTTGCCTCTGCCGATGGCGGCTTCGATGTAATAGAATCTGCGAATTCACCATTTGATTGTTCCATCATCAGCTTCGTCCACCATGTCCAACAGCATCGAATTTTTCTGCGAATACGAAAAGATGCGACTGCGGCTCGCCGGGGTGAAGCCAAACTCGGAAGCAATTCGCATCATTATATCGGCCTGCCGATTTACAACCGCGAGGTATGGCGACTGACTGGGATATCCGCTTTTCGATTTGATCATCGCGCCATATTTCTGGACCGCCTCGATTGCCTCGCTCCACAAAGAATAGGCGGAGCAATAAGCGGCGAGAGGACCGCGATCGAAGCTGCTCAAGACTCCCAATGAAGTGAGCTCACCCACTATTCGGTCCCACTCCTGGCGCGCGAGTGGCGCGAGCTCTGCTGGGCATTCCAGTATACGCGGCGGCTTCGCGTCTTTTGATTCAGATGGAAGCTTATGCAGGCTGCCGGTTATCTCCTTCAAACCTTTGGGCTTGATTTCTCGTTCTCGCATGTGTGTCACCTTATGCCGTCGCTTTGTCATTTTTGACGGCGCATTTTGACCGGCCGTGCAGCAGCCGGATTAGTATTTGTGTTTTCGAGATCAGTTAAACGTTCAGCAGCCACCATATCGAACAAACGGCCATCACTGAGAAGCGACGCCTTCTTGCCCGTGAACGCCTGCCAACGCTGTACTGCCACATCGACGTAGATTGGCTCCAGCTCCATCGCTAGACAGACTCTGCCGGTCGTCTCAGCAGCGATCAGTGTTGTGCCGCTGCCGAGAAAAGGGTCATACACCGCTTGGCCGGGATTGCTGTTGTTCTGCATCGGCCGTCGCATGCATTCGACGGGCTTCTGGGTGCTGTGCTTTGTCTTGGTGTCCTGGTTGCCGCTTGGAATATTCCACAGCGTCGTTTGCTTACGATCCCCGGTCCAATGGCCTTTCGTCCGCACTGCGTACCAGCACGGTTCATGTTGCCAATGATAATCTCCGCGGCTCATGACAAGTCGCTCCTTCGCCCAAATGATCTGCGCGCGAATGATGAAGCCATGACCCGTAAGACTTTCCGCGACAGTCGTAGCGTGCAGGGCTCCGTGCCAGACGTAGGCGATGTCGCCGGGGAATAAATCCCAAGCAGCTTTCCAGTCTGCCTGGTTGTCGTTACGGACTTTTCCGCGTCGAACCGATCGGTTCACCCCGATGCGATGACGCCAGGCCGGATCGTAATCGACCCCGTAGGGCGGATCGGTCACCATGAGTTCGGGTGCGAGGCCGCTCAGCAATGCCGCGACCGCAGCGGCGTCGGTGCTGTCACCACAGGCAATCCGATGCGAGCCTGCGCACCAGATATCCCCGACTGCGGTGACGGCCTTATCAGGTAGTTCCGGAACTTCATCCTCGTCGGTAAGACCGCTAGCGCCTGCGGGCTTCAATGCTCTCGCAAGTTCTTCTGCCGTGAAACCCAAAACAGCCAAGTCGGCGCCAAGCACGGACAAATCCGTGAGCTCAAGATGGAGCATCTGTAAATTCCAGCCGGCATTCAGTGCGATGCGGTTGTCGGCAAGCAT
>JACQTM010000358.1 GCA_016210825.1 Hyphomicrobiales bacterium | reverse complement strand
CGGGCAGCAACGAGCTGGCCTGCGATGCCGGATGCCGGCAGGTCTTCGGCCCGCGTCTCAACCCTTCCGGTAAAGCCCACGGGTTTCTCCGCGGCAACAACGTCGGTCAGCGTCAGACGCTCGATCGGTTTGCCATGCAGCGCGCCATCCCGCGCGAGCCGTTCGGTTAGTTTGCGGCCAATCATGCCAGCGGCACCGGTGATCAGAATGTGCATGCCTCGTGCCCTTCGTCAGTTGCAATAAGCGACGCCGTCGAGGACGACGCACGGCTTCTTGTTCGGATCGTCGAGCGGCGCAACGCCCTTGCCTTGACCGACGTAAACGCCGGGGCCGATGTGGACGGAAGACTTATGCCCGATAATGACGCTTGGATGTCCGGCGATGCTAGACCGCGTGCCGTCGAGCCAGACGATTGCATCGCCCGTCCATACGCCGATACGTCCATCGGCGCACGTGATTGCGTTCCCGCTGCGCGTACAGGTTTGCTGCGCAAATGCCGAGATCGCACTGGCGATCAAGATTACTGAAGTCGTGAACGTCAGCCACAGCGCGCCCATGGCATCATTCCTCGCTTTCCGGATGCAGTAAAAATTTTGTTGTAACCGCTCCGTCAAAGGGCCCATCCTCCGTCGATCAAATGGGTATGGCCGCTGATGAACTTCGATTCGTCCGAAGCGAGATAAGCGGCGAGCAAGGCTACTTCCTGGGCGGTGCCGAGCCGGCCCATAGGCTGTCGATCGATAAAATCCTGTTCGGCCGCTTTCAGTGATTTTCCGCTTCGCTTGGCGTGCGCCTTCACCCGGTCCCGAAACGATGGCGATTCGATAGTGCCTGGACAGATGGCATTGCAACGCACACCGGTCTTAATGAAATCCGCCGCCACCGCCTTGGTCAGACCGATCACCGCCGCTTTGGTGGTCCCGTAGACGTATCGGTTAGGAACGCCGCGGATCGACGAAGCCGCCGACGACATGTTGACGATCGAGCCTTTGCCTTTCTTCAGCATATCAGGAAGGAACGCCGCGATCATGCGATGCATCGACTTGACGTTGAGATCGAAGGAAAAGTCCCAATCCTTTTCCGTACATTCGAGAACGGTGCCATGATGAACGTAACCCGCGACGTTGGCCAGAACGTCGAGCGCGCCGAATTTCCTCTTCACGTCTTTGGCAAGTTGTTGCACGGCGGGATTGGAGCGCACGTCAAGACTGAGGCGCCCGACCGCCTTAATGCCCTTGAGCTTGCCGTCATCGAGGTCGGTGGCGATCACCTTGGCGCCCTCAGCGGAAAAAGTTTCGGCTATCGCACGCCCGATACCCTGGCCCGCGGCGGTGACCAGCGCCACCTTGCCCTTTAATCGCCCAGCCATTTGTTGTCCTCCCAGCGCAGCCGTTACCTGATCAGTTTAATCCTTGCTTGTCTGTGATGTCGTGTTCAGGCGCGATCGTTGCCGCCCATCGCTGTCGAAATTCTCGGGCGCAAGCCAGCGCTCGAATGCGGCCTTGCGCGCGGGCCACTCGCTGTCGAGCATTGAATAATAGGCGGTGTCGCGATTGCGATTCTTGGCAATCATGTGCTGACGCAGGATACCCTCGAACGTAAAACCATAGCGCAATGCCGCGCGCCGCGAAGGTTCGTTTAGTGAATTGCATTTCCATTCATAAC
Source organism: Hyphomicrobiales bacterium (assembly GCA_016210825.1). Taxonomy (GTDB): domain Bacteria; phylum Pseudomonadota; class Alphaproteobacteria; order Rhizobiales; family Xanthobacteraceae; genus JACQTM01. Next base: position 14,052 of record JACQTM010000358.1, on the reverse strand, counting down.
GGCGGTAGCGCAGCGTCTCGAAGACATAGCACGCAAGAAGAAATTGCACCTCGGTTCCGAGCGGTGTGCGCTGGAGGGCCGGGGAGTAAACAATATGTCCGACCTCAATCGAGCGATGTGCCGGTTTAATCTCCATGAGCGTGAAAACGCCGACGGCGCGGCCCGATGGTTCGGCGATCGTGTAGTAATAAGGATCGTCAAGCGAAACACGGCTCGCGAGCCAATCGGCAAATTCCGCTTCGTTGGCAAAAGGTCCATAAGCCGACATATAGGTCCAGAGGTGGTCTTGGCCCTTGACGGCGTCCCACAGTTCGCGGCCGTGACGCTTGGTATCCAATCGTTCGACGCGTCCATAACGGCCCTGCAGCGCGATCGGGCCTGGCCGTGGGGCCTGGCTCGGGTCCGTAACTAAGGGACCGATGGGCTGACCGGTTGCAGCATAGGCCTCGGGGGGCATCATTGCGGCAAGCGCCGCTTGTTATCGTCGCGAAAGAACGCGTTGAGTTCGGTATTCGACGGCGTTTTGACAAGTCCGGCAAAGCTGCCTGCCTCCGCGATCTGTTTCGCCGCAGCCATGAAACCGCCCCAGGCTACCCGCGCCAGCGCGCCGCCGACGCTGATGCGCCGTGCGCCGAGTTTCGCAATGTCCTCAACCGTTAGCTCGCTCGGCCAACCCACCAGTACGTTGACCGATGTCGGCGCCACGGCCTCGATCACCGCCGCGATTTGCTCGCGCGTGCGGATACCGGGCGCATAGAGGCAATCGGCGCCGGCTTGCGCGTAAGCGCGCAGCCGCGCAATGACCTCGTTGAGATCGGTGCGGCCGACGAGGAAGCATTCCGCCCGCGCCGTGAATGTGACCTCGCCGCCGGTCATGTCGATGGCCGCACGCGCGGCGCGCACGCGCGCAACCGCATGATCGAGATCGTAGAGCGGCTTGTCTGTATCGCCGGTCGAATCCTCGATCGACAGGCCGGCGACGCCAGTCTCAACGCAGAGCCGCACGCTCTCGGCGACGCCTGCGGGCTCATGGGCATAGCCGCCCTCAAAATCGGCATTTACGGGCACGTCCGTAGCACGCACGATCTCGCTGATATGGGCGAGCATCGTGTCACGCGGCACCGCGCTGTCGGGCCGGCCTTGCGAAAAAGCGAAACCTGCGCTTGTCGTCGCCAGCGCCTTGAAGCCAAGATGTTGCAGATAACGCGCCGTGCCGACGTTCCAGGGGTTCGGGATGACGAAGCATCCGGTCTCGTGCAGCTTGCGGAAAACGCGGCGCTTGTCGGTAACGGAGGGAGATCCTGACATGGCAAAATTCAATTAGGGTTGCGAACCGCGAGAGCTTGCCACGGGGGGCTTCATTGCAATAGTGCGATTCAGTGATGAATTGGATCAATGCCAGTGAACCGCGCGTGCCTTGTCCATCAATGACTCGCGCAAAGCCTCACAGATTCGGCAGAAAAGTCGCGATCTGCGGCATAACCGCGATGGTCACGACGACAAGCATCAGGACGATCCAATACGGAAATGCCCCCCAAAAAATTTCGGCGAGCGGAATATTGCGATCGGGCACCGCCGCCTTAACGGTGAACGCGAGCAGTCCGAACGGCGGGGTGAGCAGGCCGGTCTCAATGGCGAGAATGCCGATGATGGCGAAGGCCAGAGGATCGAAGCCGAGTTGTGCCGCGATTGGTGCAAAGATCGGCACCGTCAGCAGCATGATCGAGATCGAATCGATCAGGCAGCCGAGTACAAACCAGATCGCCACCATCACCAGCAGGATGCCCCAGGGCCCGGCGCCGGTGCTGAGCAGGAACACTTTGGCCGCCTCAGTGAAGCCGGTCATCGACAACACACGCGAATAAAGTTGGGCGCAAAACAGAAGCAACAGCAACGGCCCTGAGGTGCGGCCAACTTCAAGAATGACCTGCCAGACTTCGCGTGGGTTGATGCCCTTAATCATCGCCAGCACCAACGCACCGACTGCTCCCACACCAGCACCCTCGGTTGGCGTGCAGACGCCGAGCCAGATCGCGCCGAGCACGCCCGCGACCAAAAGCACCACAAGTCCGGTGCTGTAGAGAAGCCGTCCCAAAGACTCTTCGTCATGCAGGTGCGAGGATTGAACTGGCGGCGACACAGCGGCCCCAAGTGGGGCCGTGGCGATCCGCTTGTCGTGACGGCCGCCGATCAGATCAGGCTTAAGGATGGCGGCACCAACCACATAGAGGATCATAATCCCGGCCGTGATGAGACCGGGGATGACCCCAGCCAGAAATAGTTTGCCGATCGACAATTCGGTCAGCACTGCCCAGACGATCATCAACACCGAAGGTGGGATCAGCATGCCAAGGCAGGCGCTGCCGGCGATGCAGCCGAGCGCAAAGTCGCGCCGGTATCCATGCCGTATCATCTCGGGATAGGCGATGCGCGAGAATGCGGCGGCGGCCGCGATGCTAACGCCAGTCACGAATGCGAACAGGGCATTGCTGAGGATTGTGGCGACCGCGAGCTGTCCCGGGAGCCAGCGGCTCAAGCGGTGGCCGAGTGCATAAAGGTCGCGGGCCGCGCCGCATTTCGCCAGGAAATCGCCCATCAGCATGAACAAAGGGATGACGGCAAAGACGTAGTCGCGCAGGGCCTCATAGGCTGTGTTAGCGACAAAGGTCCGAACGATCTCGATATCGCCAAGCATCAGATAGATGCCGAGCACGGCCGTGATGCCGAGCGCCACCGCGATGTGAACGCCGGCGAACACCAGCGCCAATACGACGACCACGATCACAATCATATCGATGCTTTGCATCGTGTTCGTCTCTAAAGCCCGTGCGTCGATTGATTCTGCTGCACAGCCGGCGGCGCGCCGCGGATGAGCGCCAACGCCGATGCCAATGCCTGGTTGAGATAGATAATCACGACAAGGAACGCCCCAAACATCACGACGAAACGCGCCGGCCACACCGGTATGCGTAAAGCTCCCTCGCCCTCGAATTCACCACTCGTCCATGCGTGCAATGCCGGCTCAAAACTTCCCCATACGATCAACGCGAAGAATGCCGCACCCAAAAGGCCCGAGAGCAATGACGAAATGAGAGGACCGCGCTTTCCGATCAGACCGACGAAGATGTCGGCATATAGCATGCCGCCGCTCTGCACCGCGTAGCCCGCAAGCAGGAAGCAGATGATGACAATCGACATGGAGACGATTTCAGGTGTGCCCTTAACCGGGCTGCTAAAGACCACCCTTCCGATGACATCGGCAACGACCAGGAAGCTCAGCGAGAATACGAGTAACGCAGCTGCCGCAAGCAGGACTCGAACGATCCTTTCGTTCAATTGATTAATCACGCGCAACCTCTGTCACGGGTCATCGGCTCAGCTCGTTTCCTTGATCGTGAAAATTGTAAGCGGGCGCGATGAGCGCCCGCTTCATTGATTGCATATGACTACTTGGTCGTGTAGCGGACCGGCCATTTGTGCCCATTGTCCTCGGCCGCCTTCAGCGCGATCTCTAGTACCTGCGTTCCGGGCAAGCCCTGACCGTCGAGCTCCTTGGCCTTCTGCGCTGGCCAAGCGGCCAGCGAGTTTGCCCAGTCCTGCCGTACTTTGTCAGGCAGCTGGCGAACGATGCCGCCTTTTGCTTTCAGATCAGCGATCTGTTTGGGGTAGTTCTCCTTGTTCACGGTACCGGTCTTGGCCTCGTATTCCTTCGCGACTTCAAGGATGACGTCCTGCACTTCCTTCGGAAGTTTGGCCCATCGCGCGGAGTTAACGGTTAAGCCGTGCCAAGTAATCGCGCCGAAGCCGATCTCGGTGTAGTACTTGCCCTGCTCGTAGAGCTTGAAGTTGATCCAGCCCGACGGGAACATGATCCAGCCGTTGTAAACGCCGGTCTGCATGCCGGTATAAGCCTCGACAAGCGAACCTTGTACCGGCACAGCGCCAGCAAACTCTAGCCACTTTAAATTGAGCCCGGCGCCCGCGAGTTTCTGGCCCTTGAGCTCGGCGACGCTATTCCACTCGAAATTGGTGCCGAGGTTGTAGCCGTTGTCGGCGATCAGCGCGATCAGCTTCTGCTTAAACTTGTCCTCGAAGACTTTCGACATGTACGGTACCTTGTCGTACACGGCGCGCGCGACCTTTAGGCTCATAACTGGGTCCATGGTGCCGAACGGCAGCATCACCTGGAAAGCATGCAAAGGCAGGTTCGACGGTTCAAAACAGAAGCAATAGCCGCCAACGTCAATGATGCCCGATTGCACACCTTCGAGCGTGTCAGCGACCTTGACCATCGCACCGCCATAACCCTCGACGAATTCCACCTTGTATTTCGTCTTCGCGGCGACGCGCTTGGTGACTTCGGGTACGAAGAAATTCTGCATCAGGTTGACGTAGGTATTCGCTGGCGGATGGCCCGACGCAATGCGCAAGCGGATCGTCTCCTGTGCGGATGCCGAGCCTGCGGTAGAAAGCAACGCGGCAGCCGCCAACAATTGCACGATGGTGCGGATGTTCATGATTTTCCTCCCGGCCGCGCGATGGCAAATATTGTTAATTCTGCTTTTGCGGCCGCAAAGCATCGGCTGGCGACGCCTGGAAAGTCAACATACCGGAGTCGGCACCGCTGCGATGATAGGCTTTCGCCTGGTGAAAAATTCGTCCGCCTGATGACGCATTACTAGCGATTGTTTCGACTAGTGATTATCGCGCGGCACGCCGGATCTCTGCGCCACGCGCTGGAACTTGATCGCTGGCTTAAGCACCATTCCATCAGCCAATTGCTCGACCATTGAACGCTGGATTTCCTGCCATGGCGTCTGGCTTGCCGGATATTTATACCCGCCGCGTTTCTGCAGGGCCGCGCGACGTTTCGCCAGTTCATCCTTGGATATGAGAATATCGGCTCTACCTTTGTTGAGATCGATTCGCACACGGTCGCCGGTTTTAAGCAGTGCAAGCCCACCGCCAACCGCCGCTTCCGGTGACGCATTAAGGATCGATGGCGAGCCGGACGTGCCTGATTGCCGGCCGTCGCCGATACAGGGCAGCGACGTGATGCCTTTTTTGATCAACGCCGCCGGCGGCTGCATGTTCACCACCTCGGCTCCGCCGGGGTAGCCGATCACACCGGTGCCGCGGATGAACAGCATGGTGTTGGCGTCGATCTTAAGCGACGAATCGTCGATACGGTGGTGGTAGTCCTCCGGTCCTTCGAATACGACAGCGCGGCCTTCGAAGGCTTTGGGCTCCTTCGGATTCGACAGATAGCGCTTCCGGAAATCCTCGGAGATTACGCTCGTCTTCATGATTGCGGACTCAAACAGATTGCCCGAGAGCACCTTGAAGCCGGCCTGCTTGCGGATTGGATTGTGGTAGGGCCAGATGACGTCGCGATCGGCGATCTTGGCACCGCTGACATTTGCACCCATGGTCTTGCCGTTGACCGTGAGCGCGTCGCGGTGGATGCGACCGGCCTTTAGCAATTCATTCATTACTGCGGGCAGGCCGCCGGCACGGAAATATTCTTCGCCGAGATATTTTCCCGCCGGCTGCATGTTAACGAGCAGCGGAATGTTGTAACCCACCTTCTCCCAGTCCTCGACGGTGAGCTTGACGCCAATATGCTTTGCGATGGCGTTGATATGGATTGGCGCATTGGTCGAGCCACCAATCGCTGAGCAGGCGATGATGGTATTCTCGAACGCCTTGCGGGTAAGGATGTCCGAGGGCTTGAGATCTTCATGGACCATGTGCACAGCGCGCATGCCGGTCTCGTAGGCGATCTGTCCGCGCTCGCGATAAGGCGCCGGGATCGCGGCGCAGCCGGGCAGGCTCATGCCCAAAGCCTCGGCGAGTGCGTTCATGGTCGACGCCGTGCCCATGGTGTTGCAGTGACCCGCTGAAGGCGCGCTCGCGGCGGCGATTTCGAGAAATTCCTTGTCGTCGATGCGGCCCGTGGCCAATTCCTCGCGCGCCTTCCACACCGCCATGCCGGAGCCGCAACGCTCGCCTTTCCACCAGCCATTGAGCATCGGCCCGCCGGAGAGGACAATCGCGGGAATGTTCACCGTCGCCGCCGCCATGATGCAGGCGGGCGTGGTTTTGTCGCAGCCGGTCATCAGCACGACGCCATCGAGCGGATAGCCGTAAAGCACCTCGACGAGGCTGAGATAGGCGAGGTTACGGTCGAGCGCGGCGGTGGGTCGCTTGCCGGTTTCTTGGATCGGATGGCAGGGAAATTCGAAGGCGATACCGCCCGCCGTGCGGATGCCCTCGCGCACGCGATGCGCCAATTCGATGTGATGGCGGTTGCACGGTGAGAGGTCGGAGCCGGTCTGGGCAATGCCGATGATCGGTTTGCCCGAACGCAGCTCCTGGCTGGTCAGGCCGAAATTCAAATAGCGCTCGAGGTAGAGCGCGGTCATGCCCGGGTTTTCCGGGTTGTCGAACCAGAGCTGCGAACGTAGCGTCTTTCCGCGCGGATGCGGCGTTTTTCCGTTTGTTTTTGCCATGGCGTTCTCCTCCGGCGGTATGCCCCGATTATCGATTATTTGGGCATTTGATTTGGCGGCGAGGATGCGCTGAACTGCCACGCGAAATCAATCGCACCACCGCAAGCTTGACCTGATCTCATCGCGGAAGCGGACTGATTGAACGAGGAACGCCATGCTGAAAACCGTCGCCGCCTTCGACCGCATCGGCGAGGAGAATGCCTTCGCCGTGCTCGCCCGCGCTAATGCGCTCGCAGCCCAGGGCCGCGACATCATCAATCTCGGCATCGGCCAGCCGGATTTCCGCACGCCCGAGCACATCGTCGAAGCCGCGATCAAGGCGCTGCGCGACGGCCATCATGGCTATACGCCGGCGACCGGCATCCCCGTTTTGCGCGAAGCGGTCGCTGCCGATCTGCATCGCCGTTTCAAGGTCGAAGTTTCGCCCGATGAAGTGATGATCGAGCCGGGCGGCAAAGTCACAATGTATATGGCGATTCTGATGTTCGGTGAGCCCGGTGCCGACATCCTCTATCCCGATCCCGGATTTCCTATCTATCGTTCGATGATCGAATTCACTGGTGCCAATCCAATTCCCGTGCCGGTTCGTGAGGAAAACGGTTTTGCCTTTTCCGCCGAGGAGACGTTGAAACTGATCACGCCGAAGACGCGGCTGTTGATTATCAATTCGCCGGCCAATCCAACTGGCGGCGTGACGCCGAAAAGCGAAGTGGACAAGCTGGTCAAGGGCCTGGAAAAGTTTCCCGACGTTTGCGTGATGTCGGACGAAATCTACGACCACATGACCTATGACGGTGAGCAACATGTTTGTCTGCTCACCTATCCCTCGATCCGCGATCGGCTCATCTTGCTCAACGGCTGGTCGAAGACCTACGCCATGACCGGGTGGCGCATGGGTTATGCTGTGTGGCCGGGCAAGCTCTACGACTATGCGCGGAAGCTCGCGGTCAATTCCTATTCTTGCGTCAATGCCGCCGCGCAATATGCCGGCCTTGCCGCGCTGAAAGGCCCGCAGGATGCCGTCGCCACGATGGTCGCGGAATTCGATCGCCGGCGCAAAGTCGTGGTCGAGGGCTTGAACAAATTGCCCGGCGTCTCCTGCGCGACGCCCAAGGGCGCGTTCTATGCGTTCCCCAACGTCAAGCGCACTGGATGGAAAGCGAAAGCACTCGCCGCGTCACTGCTTGAAGATGCTGGCGTCGCCATTATCGGCGGTCCGGATTTCGGCATCCTCGGCGAAGGCTATATCCGGGTATCCTACGCCAACTCCACCGAGAATATCGTGAAAGCGCTCGATCGCATGGGCGAGTTTTTGGCGAACAGGAAGGCGGCATAGCACAAGATGTACCCTCCCCTTGACCGGGAGGGTCGGCGCGCGAAGTGCGCCGGGGTGGGGTGAGCTGAGATGGCGAACCAGCGAGCGCGCAAACTACGCAGCAATCAAACCAATGCCGAAAGAAAACTTTGGATTCATCTGCGAACTTTGAAAGAAAGCGGATTTCATTTCCGTCGCCAAGCTCCGATTGATCATCTCATTGTTGATTTTGTGCGTTTCTCGGCTCGTCTTGTTATTGAAATCGATGGCGGCCAACACAATGCGGACAACGGCCGACGTGCAGATGAAAGATGTGATGCATATCTGCGTCGGCATGACTTTAAGGTACTGCGATATTGGAATAACGATGTAGTTGCCAATTCCGAAGGCGTGATGCACTACATTAGAAACACCCTTGAATTTGGCTACCCCCACCCCAACCCCTCCCCGCAAGGGGGAGGGGTTTAGAGAACGTCATCATGTCTGATCGTGGCCTCTCCGAAGACCAGCGCCTGATGCGGCAAAGCTGCCGCGATTTCGTTGATAAGGTCGTTACACCGTTCATCCGCGCCAACTGGCAGCGTGAATGGATCATGGAGCCGAATGAGCGACTGCCCAAGGAGATCCTTGAGGGCGCGGAGAAGGTCGGCATCCGCACGCTCGGGGTGCCGGAGGAATTCGGCGGCATCGAACTCGACAAGGCAAGCGAGGTACGGACCTTCGCCATCATCGCCGAGGAAATCGCGCGCGGCGATTCAGGCCTTGCCGACAAGCTGGTGCAGAACTGGAAGGTGTCGGTGCTACTTCGGCAATTCGCACCGAAGCATCTACAGCAGAAATGGTTCAAGCGGCTCCTTGAAGATCCGCAATTCCTGCTTGCCCATTGCCTGACCGAACCGCGCGGCGCCTCCGACCGCTGGCTTCCCTACAACGTGCCAGAAGCTGCGATGCAGACGCGCGCGGTGAAGAAAGGCAAGGACTGGATCATCAATGGCCGCAAGCATTTCATTTCCAACGGCTACGATGCCGGCCTTTACGTGGTCTATGCCAACACCAACACGTCCGTTGGCATGCTGCAGGGCACCTCGTCATTCCTCGTGCCGCGTGACACACCGGGACTGACGGTCGCACGCTGCAACGAGACGGTCGGCTGCCGCTTCATGAACAACGGCGAGATCGCCTTCGACGACATGCGCGTGCCGGAAGACCATTTGCTGGTGGAAAGTGACGCGCTTGGAAAGGCCGGAATCTATTTCCGCCCCGGCAAAATCATCCAGGCGGCTAAGAACCTTGGTGTTGGCGTTGCCGCTTTCGAGCGCACGGCTGAGTACGTACAGAATTACGTGCAGGGCGGGCGCATTCTGATAAAGCATCAAGCAGTGGCGCTGCGGCTCGCCGACATGGCGACACGGATTGAAGCAGTGCGCGCGCTGCTTGAGCGCGCCTCGCGCGCCGTCGACGACAACGCGCCCGATGCCGACGTACTGTGCAACATGGTCAAGGTGTTTGCGTCGGAGGAAATTCTAAAAGTCGCGCAGAACGCCATGGAGCTTCATGGCGGGTCCGGCGCCATGCTCGACGTCGGCATCGAAAAGCTGTTCCGCGACGCCGCCATCTTTCTGCACATGGACGCGACGGTGGATATCTCACGCCTGAAGATCATCAAGGCCATGTTTCCGGCGACCGCGGGCAAATACGCCGGACCGGAGAATTGAAACATCACGACCGCAAACTAAAGCGAAAACCGACGACGACGACGATAAGTCCGGCGAGCTGCATCAGGCTCGGAATTTCACCGAGTAACGCAAACCCAAGTGCCATCCCGAACATTGGAACGAGAGCTGGAAAAGTGGCGGCGCGGCCCGCTCCAAGTAAAACGATGGCGCGGGCGAAAAGATAAATCGGAAGCACGCCGGCGAGCCCGCCCTGCACCACGATCTGCAGCAGATTCTCGATCCAACTGATCTGCAACATGCCGTCATAGCCGAAGAGGACGGCATGGAGGGGTACGAAAACCAGAAGTGCGACCGTTCCGACGACCATGGCGGCGCGCGTGCCGGCAATTGAATAATACCGCAGCATTGTTCCGAACGCTGCCCAGAAGATTCCCGCACCGGCGAACAACAGGTCGCCACCGAGACCGTGCGAGCCAATCGTGGTCACCGCCTCCGCGCCGAAAACGATGAGCCCCGCGATGATCATAGCGGCGCCGAATGCTCGCACCAGCCCGATATGCTCGTGAAGAATCAGTCCGGCGAGGACAAGCCCAAACAACGCCGCACAAGCCGGCTGGATGACAACGCCATGGCCGAGCGGCACGAGCGTAAAGCCTGTATAGGCCATGAACGCCTGCGCGGGTCCCGCGAGCACCGCCATGACGAATCCGCGCATCCAGCCGATACCGCCGAGATTTGACAGCCCCTCCCGCGCAAGCAGTGCTGTCAGAATAAGCCCGGTCCACGCGAAACGATGAAATGCCAGATCGGCCGGTGTTATCCCGATGGCAATGCCATGCTTTGCGACAACAAATCCTGCGGCCCAGCATAATGCCGCGCCTATGCCGCACAGCATGCCGATCAAGGTTGCCGACCGCGATAGCTGGATTTGGCGAAGGTTCAATACATGCCCCCGGCTGAAGACGAGCGACATACGACGGCGTACTCGCGCTGACCAACGCAATGATAGGGCATCGGCCATGCATTCGCTGTTTCGACAAAGTAACAATTCACGGACATGATGGTCGGGGACGAGCTTGACTCGTATACTCGAACGTCGCCGTACGATGAGTTGATCCGTGGACGCTAACCATCCAACCGGGCATTCTAATACATTGCGATCAGTATATTTTCGCGAGGAACACGAGATTCTTCGCGCGCAGGTACGTCGCTTCGTTGAACAGGAGGTCAAGCCGCGCGCTATCGCTTGGGAGGAACAGGGTTTCGTCCCGCGCGAGGTGCTGCGCCGTATGGGAGAGCTCGGCTTTCTCGGTATCCGTTATCCGGCGCAATATGGTGGCTCCGAGATGGATACGTTGGCGACGGTTGTCTTCGCTGAGGAACTTGGCCGCTCCACCTTTTCCGGTTTCGCCATCACAGTTTTGGTGCATACCGATATGGCCTCGGTGCATCTCTTCAACGGCGGCTCGAAGGTGATCCATGATCGCTACATGCCGGATATTGTCGCTGGAAAAACAATCACCGCCGTCGCGGTGACCGAGCCCGGGGCAGGTTCCGATGTCAAGGCCATCCGCACCACGGCGCGACGAGACGGCGATCATTACGTCCTCAATGGCGCGAAGACCTTTATTACCAACGGCGTCTACGCCGATCTATATTTCGTCGCAGCGAAAACCGAACCCAGCGGGCGGCCGTCACAAAGCATCTCAATGCTGATGGTGGAGAAAGGAGCCCCCGGATTCTCCATTGCTCGCGAACTTGACAAGCATGGGTGGCGCTCGTCCGACACCGCCGAGCTCTTATTCGATGACTGCCGCGTTCCCGTGGGCAATCTGCTGGGTAAGGAAGGGCGCGGCTTCTATGCGATCGTGAAGAACTTTCAGAACGAGCGTATCGCGCTTGGCGCCATGGCGATGGGCGAAGCGCAAGCTGCGCTCGAGATAACCCTCGACTGGATTACACAACGTAAGACATTCGGCACGACGCTGTTCGACAAACAATCGGTGCGTCAGCGCTTGGCCATGCTCGCAACGAAAGTCGAGGCGGGTCGCCAGCTTGTGCATTTCGCAGCATTCCTCGACGCCAACGGCTTCGACGCCACACGCGAGGTCTCAATGGTCAAGGCCTATTGTGGCGAGCTGGTGAACGAAGTGATGTATGCTTGCGTTCAGTTTCACGGCGGTATGGGCTTCATGCGTGAGAGTACCATTGAGCGCATGGCACGCGATGCCCGCGTCCAGGCGATTGGCGGCGGCGCAACCGAGGTGATGCTCGAGGAAGTGGCGAAAAGACTACGCCCATAAAAAAGACGAACAATACGTCCCGATTTTGCCCTAGTCTGCCCGGCCGAGGCATGTATTCCCAGACTGGTCTAATGGATGATGGGACCAAGAGACAGTCAGCCTAACCCGAGCATGGATACGCAATGACGACGGATTCGCGTCCATTGATGTTGTCGTGGCGTTTTGCGCCGTTGTTCTGGTGCCAGTTCTTCTCGGCGTTCAACGACAACTTTCTGAAAACTGCGCTCGTCTTCCTCATCCTGTTTCACATCGGCGGAGCGGACGGGGAGGCATTGATAACCCTTGCCGGCGCGATCTTCATCGCACCATATTTTTTCCTATCCGGCCTCGGCGGCGAGATGGCGGATCGCTATGACAAGTCGCTTGTCGCTCAGCGCCTAAAGCTATCCGAGATTGTGATTGCCGGACTCGCGATTGCGGGCTTCGCGTTGAATTCGATCCCTGTTCTATTTGTCGCGCTATTCGGCTTTGGCACGATTGGCGCTTTATTCGGCCCGATCAAATACGGCATCCTTCCTGATCATCTGCAGCGGACGGAATTACCGGCTGGCAACGCGCTGGTCGAAGGTGCGACATTTATCGCCATTCTCACCGGCACGATCTCCGCCGGCATGGCGGCGAAAGGCGGCGGCAACGCCGTGTTGTTTTCCGGCCTCGTGATGGTCTTTGCCGTTCTATCCTGGTTGACAAGCCTGCTGATTCCGCGCACTGGCGAGGGTGCACCCGCACTGAAAATTTCACGCAACATCGCAACGTCAACTGTAGCGCTGATCCGCCATTTGCGCACCGACCGTAGGCTTTGGTGGGGCGCTTTGGTCACGAGCTGGTTCTGGCTCGTTGGCATCGTCGTGCTCTCGCTGTTGCCGCCCCTTGTTAAGACGCTGCTCGGCGGTAACGAAGAGGTTGTCACCATCTATCTGGCAATGTTCTCGATCGCGGTTGGCGTTGGTTCAGGTCTTGCCGCGTGGCTCGCCGGCGGGCGGATCATCATTTTGGTGACCCTGATCGGCGCAGTCCTACTCGGTATGTTCGCACTCGAACTCGGCATCGTAACGCTAGGACTGGTGCCGCCTTCGCAATCACTCGATCCAGCAGCGGTTTTTGCGTCCGGCCACGCCATCCAGATCGGCATCGGATTGGTAGGGCTTGCAATCGGCGGCGGGCTATTCATCGTGCCGACATTCGCCGCCGTTCAAGCCTGGGCGGGCACCGCCTATCGCGCGCGTGTCGTCGCCGCGGTTAATGTTATGAACGCGCTGCTCATGACCATCGGCGCGCTCACAGTCGCGTTGCTGCAAAAACTCGGTGTTGGTTTATCCGCGCTGTTCCTGATGATCGCTGCCGGGAATTTCATCGTCGCCATCGTCATTGGGCGTACGATGCCGGCGCGTGTATTTAACGATTTTCTTGCACTCATCTACCGCGTCTTCTTCCGCGTCGAAGTCCGCGGACTGGAAAATCTGGCCAGCGTCCCGCCGAATACCATTCTGGCGCTTAATCACGTCAGCTTTCTCGATGCCGGGATCGCATTGTCGCTGCTTGGCCGTGACCCGCTATTTGCCATCGATACGGCCATGGCGACGCATTGGTGGATCAAGCCATTCCTGCATTTCACGCGCGCCCTCCCGATCGATCCACTCAAACCAATGGCGACGCGCACGCTGATTCACGCCGTCCAAGACGGTGAGATGCTCATCATCTTTCCGGAAGGCCGCCTGACCATCACCGGCAGTCTGATGAAGGTCTATGATGGCGCTGCAATGATTGCCGATAAATCGGATGCAACCGTCGTGCCCGTGCGAATCGATGGTCTTGAATATTCGCCGTTTACGCGATTAACGCCGAGGCAAGTGCGACAGCGCTGGTTCCCCAAACTGAAGGTCACGGTACTCGAGCCGGTCAAGCTCAACCTTGATCCCAATTTGCGTGGAAAAAAACGCCGGCAAGCCGCGGGCAGCGCCCTCTACGAGATCATGTCCGATCTCATCTTCCGTACGACACCGCTCGATCGCACCGTGCCGCAGGCATTGATCGAGGCAGCCGGGATTAATGGCCGGAGCCGGGTGGCGATCGAAGATCCAACCACCGGTCCGATAACCTATCGGCGTCTATTACGCGCTGCGGCGATCCTTGGCGAGAAGTTGATGCCGCTTGCCGATGTCGGTAAGCCACTTGGCGTGATGCTGCCCAACGCCAACGGCGCCGTGATCACGATCCTTGGTGTGATGTCGGCGGGCCGGGTGCCG
>JACQTM010000354.1 GCA_016210825.1 Hyphomicrobiales bacterium | reverse complement strand
GACCTGCGCCGAACTCGCCGAGATCAGCCCCTTGATCTCTTTCGCCGCTTCCGCCGAGCGTTGCGCCAGCGAACGCACCTCGCTCGCCACCACCGCAAAACCCCTACCGGCATCGCCCGCGCGGGCGGCTTCAACGCCGGCATTGAGCGCCAAAAGGTTCGTCTGGAACGCGATCTCGTCGATCACCCCGATGATCTGCGAAATCTTTTTGGCCGAGCCCTCGATCACCGCCATTGCCTCGACCGCGCGCCGCACCACGTCGCCGCCATGTTCGGCGTCCCCCTTGGCCTTCGACACGACGGTTTTCGCATGATTGGCGCCGTCCGCCGTTTTGCGCACCGTCGCCGTGATCTCGTCCACCGCCGCCGCCGTCTCCTCCAGGCTCGCCGCCTGCTGTTCGGTGCGCCGCGAGAGATCCTCCGTCGCCTGCGTGAACTCGGTGGTGCCCGACCGCATCTCGTCGGCCGCGCGCACGATGGTCACCATCGTCTCCTGCAGCTGCCCCATGGCGGCATTGAAGTCGTCCTTGAGCTGCTGATAGGCCGGCGGAAACACAGCCGCCACCCGGAACGTCAGATCACCATGCGAGAGCTTGCCAAGACCCTCGGCGACTTGGCTGACGATCTTCGCCAGCTCTTCAGCGGCGCTATTGCGCGCATCCTCGTTGCGCATGCGCTCATCTCGCGCCACCTTGCGTTGCTCAACCGCCTCATCCTCAAGCCGCAGCCTTTCGATTGCCGCCTCCTTAAACGACAATACAGCCTTCGCCATTTGTCCGATTTCATCCCCTCGATCGAGACTTGGCACTTCGATCGAATTGTCACCAGAGGCGAGTTTGTGCATGACGCCGGTCATGCCCGACAGCGGCTTCGATATGGCGCGTCCGATAAAAAATGCGAGCAAAGCCACGCCGAAAATAATAGCGATGATGGAAACCTGCATGACCAGCGTCGTCTCGGCTTGAGTCTTGGCGGCGGCGGCCTCAGCGCCGCTACGAATCTTATCAACGGCGCTCTTGACCGCTTCGATCGCCGGATCGATGGTTGCATATTCAGCCGATGTCGTTTGATGCCGGCGTTCGATACTCTTTGCTTCTTCCGCCCACGCGGAGAAATCGCGTTGGTAGGCGGAAAGTTTCTGCGATATCTCGTCTTTGGCGGCGGGGGGAATGTCCATTGCCGAAAGAGTGGACATAAATTCAGCAGCGCGTTTCTTCATGTCGTCGCCGTATTTTGGATTCCGGCGCATCATGAAGTCCTTCTCATGCCTGCGCATCATCAACATCGTGGCCATCAACTGCGGTTGATCAATGTCCCTGAGCTTCGTTTCGATGTCGTGCACCGACTTTCGCAAGGCGCCTTCGAGCCCTGAATTCTCGTTGAGCCCGAGCTTGATTCGACTGTCCGCGAGTCCGTTGAAATTTCTAACGTAATTGGCAAACCCAGTGCGGGTTGTCTCGGCATTATCGTAAAGATCGGCATTGCCCGATGCCTGAACCCAATTCTGAAGGAGTTCGAGATTGCCATCGACCTCCTTGGCCAAGTCGGCATGGCGTTTCAAATTCTTATCATCACCGCGCAGTAGAAATTCCTTATCGACACTGCGCGCTTCGAGAATCTGCAATAGCGCGTTATTTGTGATTACGTAGATTTCTCGCACCTCATTGGCGACTTTTCGGTATCGGTCTTGAGAAATTGTTCCCCTCAGGTAGATTCCGCCAATCAGAACAAGCCCAATAATGCCGATGGCGCCGATCGCGATAACCTTGTGGACGATGCGGGGATGCCATTTCAACACAGCCAAGATTCGATCATTAAATACGCTGGCGGTGCGCTTAGCGTTCAACGCCGGCACCAGCTTAGACTCAGATTTCATGTGCTGAGACGTATCGATCATGATCGTTGACCTCCGGTCAGAAGAGGACGCAGTCCCCCTGCCCGTCATCCGCGCCACGCGCGGCATCGTCGAGTAGACGTTGAGCAAGATTCGACAATTTCACCGCGCTGGCGGCAGCGCCTGGATCGAGCGTCCAGCCAGCCGGCACCGCACGCGATAAAATCGAAAGATAGGTTGCAATCCCGTGCAGACTCTGCACGAGAAGATCGAGATTCTGCACCTTAGATAAAAACGAATGGCGCGGCGCGGGCGGCGCCTGCGCGATCAGCTCGCCGATCGCTTCCTGTAACTGATCGGCGAGACGCGCGAGGTTGGTCAATTCTGATTCCAGGCGTCCGAGGATTCCGGCCACCGAAACCGCTTCCGAGGCACCATTCATTCTTTTCACGGCATTTTTCATTGATCACCCTAGAAAAATTCCACCGCATTTCCTTGTGGAAGTTTTGTGATATCGATTCGCAGGTCAACCTGTGTTTGCGGATCATCGATGAGCAGCTGTTGGCGAACGCGCCCCAATGCAGGCCAAAACTGAACCCGCCGAGGCTTCTCACCCCGCAGACTGCCACCCTTGAAGGCGAGGCCCTCGCGCCGTACGAAATTCTCGGCAAAGTCGGCATTCGCGCCGCCAAGGTTGGTGAAATTCGTCGTCACATTCGCGCCGCCGAACAGCGATACTTCAAGCCGGTCGCGCTGGCCGCCAATTTGCAAGATCGCATTCACTAGAAGTTCCATCGCGTGCACGCCGTAACGTAACTTGTCGTCATCGGATGCATTATTTCCATCAGGCAGCAGGAAATGATTCATGCCGCCAACGCGAGTAATTGGGTCACGCATGCAAGCGGAGACACATGAGCCAAGCAGTGTCGTCAGCATCACGTTTGGATCCCCCGTGACGTGATATTGACCCTGCACAACATGCACGCGCTGCATATCCTGCGATTTTTGTTCTTGCGCCACATACGACGTCATCAATTTTATCTTTCAGGAGAGTTTACCGAAAACAGCCTCGATCCGTTCCTTGAGCGTCGCGACGGTGAACGGCTTCATGACGTAGTTGTTCACGCCGAATTCCTTGGCCGTGCGCAAAAGCTGGCCGTCGGCGCGGCCGGTAAGCATAATGAATGCCGTTTTGCTCATCGCAGGAGTGCTGCGAATGGACTTTAAGAGTCCAATGCCGTCGAGATTCGGCATGTTGAAGTCGGAAATTACCAATTGCGCCGGCCGCGTCATGAGCGTGTCCAACGCATCCTTTCCGTCCGGAGCCTCCCGGATATCTGTAAACCCGACCTGTTGCAGTCCACTGCGAACGAGGGACCGCATCGTCATCTGATCATCCACGATCATGACGCTAATTGAGCGTGCTGCTGGCATGGCTGTCTCGCTGGTTGGCGTCGCACAATTTTATGATTTCGGTGCCGATCGTTTCGATCGGCAATTGACGGGTGACCGCACCGAGTTCGAACGCGGCTTTTGGCATCCCGTAAACAACACAGCTTGCTTCATCCTGGCCGAACGTCATCGACCCGGCCTGTCGCATCTCAAGCAATCCCCTCGCGCCGTCCTTTCCCATACCGGTGAGGATGACGCCAATTGCATTGGCTCCGGCTGTGCGCGCGACGGAGCCAAGCAATACATCGACGGACGGGCGATGGCCGTTGACAAGATCGTCCGCACGCAGGCGGCAATGCAGTTCCTTGGACCCTACAACCTCGAGATGCGCGGCACCGCCGGGCGCAAGATAGACCTGACCGGGCTGAAGCGGCGCGCCGTCATAGGCCTCCGATACCTGCGCCGCACCGCAGCGGTCGAGGCGCGCGGCAAAACTCGGCGTGAATGCTGCGGGCATATGTTGGGTGATCACCGTCGGTGGGCAATTCTCGGGAAATCGCGCAATGACGGTGAGCAATGCTTCCACGCCCCCGGTCGATGATCCGATGGCGACAACCCGTCCGTTGGCTCGAAAATCCTTGGATGGCGTTAAACCTGCGTGTTCCGTCAACCCATTAGAGCGAATTGACGCTCGCCCGGCCGCTTTGACCTTCTCCGGCAGGTCCGCGAACGCTTCGGACATCTCGTGTCGCTCAAGCGGCTTTCCAATACAGTCGAACGCTCCGATCTCCAGTGCCCTGATGCTCGCCTCGGCGCCGTGATGCGTCAGCGTCGAAACCATGATCACCGGCATTGGGCGAAGCCGCATGATTTTTTCGAGGAAGGCGAGGCCATCCATCTTCGGCATCTCGATGTCGAGCGTCAAAACATCCGGATTGAGTGCCTTGATTGCTTCGCGCGCCTCCAGCGGATCACCGGCGGAACCGATAACCTCGATCTCCGGGTCGCGTCGTAGCGTGGCCGCGACAAGCGCGCGCATCGTTGGTGAATCGTCGACGATCAGAACACGCGTCTTTTTCATGAGTGCGCCTTTCCGAGGAAGCGGTAGGTCGTAAGACCATCGTTCTCAAAACCGTCCTCCGCCGCGCCCATGCGCTCGGAATGGCCGATATAGAGATATCCTCCGGGCGAGAGCAGACCCTTGAAGCGGTTCCAAATTTGCGTCTGGGTCTCCTCTTCGAAATAGATCACAACGTTGCGGCAGAAAATAACCTGGAAGCGCCCCTTCATCGGCCAATCGCCGATAAGATTCAGTTCCCGGAATACGACGAGGCGCACTAACGGTTCCGCGACGCGCCATTTCCCCGGTTCGTCGGCAGTAAGCCAGCGCAGGCGTATCTCCGGCGGAATAATCGAAATCATCTCTTCGCTGAAAACGCCGCGCCGAGCCTCGGCGACGACATTGTGATCGATGTCGGTTGCAAGAATGCGAATGTCGTAATTCGCCGCATTCGGCATGAAAGACAGGATCGTCAATGCGATGGAATAAGGTTCCGGACCGTTCGAGCAGCCGGCCGACCAAATACGCACGCGCCCGCCGTTGCGCGCCGCCTTTAGCAAATCGGGAAGTACTTTCTCCGCCAAATGATCGAAATGATGCGGCTCGCGAAAAAATCGCGTCACGTTTGTCGTCAGCGCGGCCAGCATCCGCTTGCGTTCATCGATGCCTTCGTGACCTTGGACGATCTGGCAATAATCGCGAAAGTTGCGCAGTCCGATCGACCGCAAGCGCTTGGCGAGCCGTGAATAGACGAGCGTTGCCTTCGATTCAGGCAGCGCGATGCCGGCGTCGGAATGAAGCATCGCGGCAATCTGCCGGAAGTCGTCGAAAGTGAAGAGGAATTCGCCCTCCACGATCGGCGCGTGCTTACTCGTCACGGTTTGTTCAGCCCGTGCATTCATGCCGCTTTCGCCTCGGCTGGCAACACATTCTCAAGCGTGATCAGACTGATCATCCGGCCGTCGATCGGCAACAATCCCCTCACGAAGGTCTTGTTGGTGTCGTATTCGAGATCCGGCGTCGTCTGGATGGCGTTTTGGGAAACCGTCAGGATGTCGCAGACGGCGTCCACGAGGAGACCAACAATCTGATTGCCGATGCGCGTGACGATGATGACGTGCCGTGCCGTCGGGTCGGTCATGCTCAATCCAAGGCGGCCGCCAAGATCGATGACGGGCAGGACCACGCCGCGCAAATTGATGACGCCGCGCACATAATTCGGCGCGTGCGGAAGCGGCGTCGTTGCAGTCCAGCCGCGGATCTCGCGAACCGACATCACATCGACGCAAAATTCTTGCGCACCGATTCGAAACGAGATCAACTCGGTTCGGCTGTTTTCTTGATTGGTAAATGCTTCGCTCATGGCTCTAACCTGCTGCTGCGCGTTTTTCAGAACGGAACATGTCGACGCTTTGACCGGCTAACATTGATTCCACATCGACGATCAACGCCACCCGTCCATCCCCGAGAATGGTGGCGGCGGCGATGCCATCGACCTTGCGATAATTCGCCTCCATACTTTTGATGACGACTTGCCGCTGGCCTTGAATCGCGTCGACAAGTAAAGCAGCGCGGCCGCCGCCTTCGCTTTCGACGAATAATGCAACACCCGCGGCAGGCACCAACGGTTCAGTGCGATGTCCAAGCTTGCGGCCAACATCGATGATCGGAACATACAAATCGCGAATGCGGATGAGGGGCGCGCTTCCCTTGAGCTCGTGCAGATCACCTTCCTTCGGGCGTAGTGTCTCAACAACGGCCGAGAGCGGAATAACGAGCGTCTGGTTGCATACTGAAATCACCATGCCGTCGAGGACCGCGAGCGTAAGCGGCAAACTCAAACTGAATGTGGAGCCGAGACCGGGACGAGAGGAGATTGTGATACGGCCGCCGAGTGACTGAATGTTGCGGCGCACGACGTCCATCCCAACGCCGCGGCCGGAGACTTCGGACACCGACGACGCGGTGGAAAATCCCGGCATGAAAATCAGATTGTCGATTTCCTCATCGCTTAAATTCACATCGGCCGAAATAAGATTTTTTTCCACTGCAATGGCTTTGACGCGCTTGCGGTCGATCCCGGCGCCGTCGTCAACGACTTCGATGACAATTCGGCCGCTGCGATGCAGCGCCGACAAGCGGACTACGCCCTCGGCGGGCTTCCCAGCGGCAATCCGAATATCCGGTTTCTCAATGCCGTGGTCGATCGCGTTACGCAGTAAATGCGTAATCGGATCGGCGATCCGCTCGATGACTGTTTTGTCGACTTCGGTGTTTTCACCGTCGGTGACAAGCCGAACTCGCTTACCAGTGGCGGCGCTGACTTCACGCACAAGCCGCGTCATTCGCTGGAATACCGATTTCACCGGCTGTGCGCGAATGGACATGACGCTGTCCTGGATGTCACGCGTTAGATGCTCGAGATCTTCAAGGCCATTGGCGAAGGATGACGCGCGCGATAAACCTGATTCCATCGATCGCTGCGCGAGCATCGCTTGGTTGATGACCAGTTCGCCAACGAGATCCACAAGGCGCTCGAGACGGTCGACATCGACGCGAATGGTTTGCGGCGAGACGACGGCGGGCGCATGCTTTTCCTCCTCGGCCGGAGCATTGGCCGAATTGGCGGGCAAAGGCATTGGCATTGTCGCCTTTGCCGGCGCGGGCTCGTCCGCTTGCGCCGTCGATATGCCAGGAACTTGCGGCACAATGACCTCCTTGGGTTCGGGCTGCGCATGACTGACCTCGATTTCGCCGGCGCAGGTTGAAATGCATTGGATATGGATGTCACAATCGTCTTCGACGAATTCAAAGACTTCGCGAATTCTCGATTCATCGCAGTCCGCCTGTAAGCGGATAATCCACGCTAAATATGATTCTTCCGGCACAAGATCCTGAAGCGAGGGAAGATCGCCGTAGATGAGATCGACACTCAATGTGCCAAGGCGCTGCAGTTCTCGCAGCAATAAAGTGACTTCGTTGGCATGGGCGTAAAGCGACGTTCTAGGGCGAAATTGAATTTCCCATTCTCGCACGCCTAAAGCCGCCGCCTCTGCCGCCGCATCCCCCTCCGACATCGTCACTGCAATCGGCGCGAAATCGATATCAAATTCGTCGTCAGATTCTGCACTGCCGGACTTGGTCGCTTCGTTGTAATTTTCGAGTTCGCGCGCGATCGTTTCGCTTCGCGCTTGGTCCACGGGATTTCCATCACGCGCGGCATTAACGTGATCTGATAACATATCCGATGCCCGCAACATGAGATTCACAAGATCGCCGTCGGGCGCGAGCCGTCCCGCGCGTACATCGTCAAGCGTCGTTTCCAGCACATGTGCGAATTGCACAAGATTCTCGAGACCGAACGCGCCCGCACCACCTTTAATCGAATGCGCGGCACGAAAAACGGCATTGACCGTCTCGTCATCCCCCTCGCCATCCTTCATGGCGGAGAGACCGGTCTCCAGTTCGGCAAGCTGTTCGTCGCACTCTTGAAAGTACGTCGCTTTGATTGCTGCTAACGGATCCACGGATCGATGTCTTCCCAATAAGGACCGTTACGCCGCCACACGCCGTACTGCGTCGAGCAGTTTGTCGGGATCAAAAGGCTTGACGATCCAGCCCGTGGCGCCCGCCTTGCGCGCTTGCTGCTTTTTTGCGTCATCGCTTTCCGTCGTCAGCACGAGAATAGGCGTGGCGCGGTGACGTTCGATCTTACGGACACCCTCGATGAATCCGAAGCCGTCGAGACGCGGCATGTTAATATCGGTAATGATCACATCCGGGCTTTCGTTCTGCAGTACTTCGAGACCCTGAACGCCGTCGTCGGCCTGGACGACGCGATAACCAGCATCGGCAAGCGCCAACATCAGCATGTCCCGCATGGTGCGCGAGTCATCGACGGTGAGCACGACTTTGCTCATTGACTTAAACTCCTATGCTTGAAGAGACAGGGCGGACGAGGCGCCGAGAAGCGCAAGGCATTCGGCAAAGCGGGCCGATGGACTGACGATCGAGAGCAGCACGCCGTCGGTCCGCCATGTGCAACACGCGGACAATAAGACCTGCAGGCACAGACCGCCGAAGCGCTGCACGCGCGAGGCGTCAATCTTCACTTCACAGCCCCGCAGCGACAGCAATTGGCTTGCGAGCGGTGCGGCGGCTTTCAAATCCAAAATCTCGGGAAGTTGCAGGCGCGCAGGACCGCTGCCCGGCGGATCAATCATGCCCCAGCTCTGCAGCAGCGCCGTCATTTCCGGATTTGCAGGATTACTCGGCATGGAAAACCTCAGAACTCTTCCCAGCCTTCTTCGGCAGGAGCCTTTTGCGAACCGATCGCGAGCGCACTGGATCCGTTGGTCTTCTCACGGATAACCGCCGGGTGCGGAACCCGCGCGGGCTTTGCGGGAGCGTGCTTCGGTTCAGCCTGCGTATCGCCACGCCGGATAAGCGAACGAAGACCATCACCGATACCATTGGGCTTCGTGCGCGGTGCGGCCGCTCGTGCATGGATTTTCGTGTTTTCCGGTTCGGCATACATGCCGGCCGTGTTTTCGGCCGTCACGTCAATGCCGACCTGGAACCGGCTGACCAACCGCACCAGCTTTTGCGCCTCGGCGGCCAGCGAATGGCTCGCTGCCGTGCTCTCCTCGACCATCGCCGCATTCTGCTGCGTAACCTGATCCATCTGATTGATTGCGGTGTTGACTTGCGTAAGACCTGTTGCCTGCTCGTGAGCCGATGAGGCGATCTCAAGCACCGCGCTGTTGATGTCGGTGACCTGCGTCACGATTTGATCGAGCGCCTTGCCAGTTTGATCGACAAGATTGACGCCGCTATTCACCTGCGTCGAACTCGCGGAAATCAGACCTTTAATTTCCTTGGCGGCTTCGGCGGAACGCTGAGCCAACGAGCGCACCTCGCTCGCGACAACCGCAAATCCTTTGCCGGCATCGCCCGCCCGTGCAGCCTCAACGCCTGCGTTTAGCGCAAGGAGATTGGTCTGGAATGCTATTTCATCGATCACACCGATGATCTGCGAGATCTGCTTAGCGGAGCTTTCGATCGCCGTCATCGCTTCGACCGCGCGACGCACCACGCCGCCGCTTTGCTCGGCGTCGACCTTTGCCTTCGATACGATCGCCTTGGCGTGGTTGGCGCCGTCTGCCGTCTTGCGCACCGTCGCCGTGATCTCGTCCACCGCCGCCGCCGTCTCTTCTAGACTCGCGGCCTGCTGTTCGGTGCGCTTGGAAAGGTTATCGGTCGCCTGAGAGAACTCGGACGTTCCCGAGTGGATCTCATTCACCGCGTGCACAATGGTCAGCATCGTCTCCTGCAACTGCCCCATGGCGGCGTTAAAGTCGTCCTTGAGCTGTTGATAAGCCGGTGGGAACGCCGCCTCGACACGTGAAGTCAGGTCGCCATGCGAGAGCTTTGCGAGGCCCGCGCCGATGGCGCCTACAATCGCCGCCTGCTCTTCCGTGGCTTTCTTGGCGGCTTCCGCGTTGCGCAGCCGTTCCTCCTCCGCCGTCTTTCGCTGCTCCGCCGTCAAACCTTCAAGACGCAGTTTCTCCATTGCTGCATCGCGAAGGACAACAACCGATCGAGCCATTTGCCCAATCTCGTCGCGCCGGGCTGTACCTTGAATTTCGATGTCGTTGTTGTTTTGCGAAAGTGCAGCCAAGTCATCGGCAAGACTACGTAGCGGTCGTGTGACGCTGCGCGCAAATATCAGTGATAAACCCAAAAGGATGAGGCCAATGAGAATGGCGCCAATGATGATTAAATTGCTGAGCTTCGCTCCATGCGCCAATTGGGTATCGATCGCTGAGGTGACCTCGAGCACTCCTCTAACGTCACCGAGCTTCCAATCGGTTTTGGGGGAAGCCGCATTTGAGTTGTGACAATTAACGCAGGTCTGCGCGACCATCGTATCGGCGATGGCAACGCGAACCACTTGCCGCCCATTACGAACTTCATTACGTGAAAACGTTGCACTCGGGTTTGCAGTTAAAAAATCCCATGCCTGCTCCTGAAATGTATCGAGTTGGCGCGTCTTACGATTGGGAAAAGGAAACTTACTGTAGAGACTAACGTTTGTGTCTTTCTGGGCTAATTGCGCGCTCAAATCGTGAATCATCGTCGCCGGCAGGGGAATAGCCTTGGCATTTGACTGATGATCGGACGATGGCTTTATCGTTCCCTCTTTCACAATCTTGTTGATGACATTTTCCGTGTAATAGGCACGGATGAGTTTGAATTGTGCCCCCATCTGTTCGCTGGCGCGAATGGCATCGTCTGTCGCATTACTTGCGATCATTTGGGGAACCAGAAGCCAAATCATCAAAATCGCGAATGCAAGTGCAACTGGAATGGGCAGTGCAAGCCGCCAGCCGAGACCGCGACTGCGCAGCTGTGCAAACCAGTGGCTAAATTTAGTGTTGGACGTGCCTGCCGCGGCAGTGCTGGAAAGACTCAGCATGCTAGACATCCGGGCCCCCGAAAATTTCCCAGCGCCTGGGTTCGGAGCGAAGCCCGACCGCCATTCTGGCGTGGAAGAAATGATTCCCTGCGCTTATTAATTGCCCATGCTGGTTGAAGGGCTTGTTAAAATTTTCTGTTCTTTGGAGATGGAGTGGCCAACCGCAATGCAGTGGGTGGACACCCGTGGCTATCAAAATGAGCGTTTTGTGCTCAATTTTGATCCTGAATGATATTTTTTTAATACCGCGCATCTCGATGAAATTGACAATTTTCTCGCATCCGCCGGCATCTAAAGCGCAAGAAATGCTCTGATTATATTTGCCCATACAAAAAGAAGAACAATTTCGGTCGAAGCGGCTTGGCCGGGGCACGCTGAAGAGTATCCAGCCGATATTCAAGCAGACCAATGGCGACTATTTGCCGGCTCAAGTGACCGCAAAGAGCAACAGAAAATTATCATTCGTTAACGGAAATTGCGCACTAGTTAAGCAAGATGACAGAACTTCGAATCACCGGTTCCAAAGTGCAAGGGCTACCTCCCCCGTTTCACCGTGGCATCGTTGAAATACGCGCGGGAACGGAGCGCATATCCTTATGACCACAAGCAGCCAGTACGCTTGTCCGGTGACACGCAATGGATAGTGACACATCAGCGACGCTGATCGACGGCAGCGAGTCGGGAGACACTGAATTCGATCAGGCCAAGATTGATGAACTGCTTGGCCTCAACAATAACAGCAATCACGCCGACGCGCGTAGCGGCATCCGCGCAATCATCGATTCAGGACTGATTTCGCACGAACGGCTGCCGATGCTGGAGGTCGCGCTCGACCGCATGGTGCGGCTGCTTACAACGTCGCTTCGGAATTTCACGTCCGACCATGTGGAAGTCTCGCTCGATACGTTTACCTCAATACGCTTCGGCGATTATCTGGATTCGATTCCACTGCCCGCCTTGGTGGCAATCTTCAAGGCTGATCCTTGGGACAATTACGCGTTGCTAACGGTGAATTCCGGCCTCGCCTATACGATGATCGACGTGCTGCTCGGGAACAAAGGATCGCGTCCCACCCCGATCGAAGGCCGGCCCTATACGACGATTGAGCGCGGCATTATCGAAAATCTCATGAATATCTTCCTGGCCGATCTGCAGCGCGCGTTCGGTCCGTTGGTGCCGGTTGTCTTTTCCATCGACCGCATCGAGACCAATCCGCGATTTGTCGCAATCTCGCGTGCGGGAAATGCCGCAATCATCGCCAAGCTTCGAGTCGAGGTCGATAATAAGGGAGGTACGATCGAGGTTCTTCTTCCATATGCGACGCTTGAGCCAATTCACGACCTTCTCCGCCAGGGCTTTCTCGGGGAAAAATTCGGTCGCGATCCGCTTTGGGAACAGCATTTGGCGCAAGAAATTATGTCCGCAGAGGTCGAGATCGCAGCCGTGCTTTTCAATCAGCCTCTGCCGCTGAAAAGAATTATGACGCTTGAGATTGGCGACACTATCAATCTCGACATTAAGCCGAATTCACCCGTAACCTTGAAATGCCATGACATTAGCGTCTCGCACGGTCAGCTCGGTCACGTGCGCGAGCATCTTGCGATCAAGCTCGCAAGTCCGGTTACAGGGACGCGGCGACAAGACTAGGGTTTATATTCGCAGTCTGGCGATTTTCCGAAAAGGCGTTCGGTTAATTCGAACGTCACTACCCCGATTGAACCGCTTGTGAGTTGCGGTCAGCCGCGCGGGCGCACGCCCGGCCGGCCCGACAACATTTGAATAAATTCAACGCCCCCAGATTCCAGCGCTTGCTTAATTGCCGCAATTCCTACCGCACGCGTCGTCGCGGGCCCGTCGTGCTCCTCGATGCGGCGGACTGTCGACACCGATACCTGCGCGGCGTCGGCGACATCCTTGACCGACCAATTCAAGATGGCGCGTGCTCCACGCACCTGGGCGCCGGTGATCGCTTCACCATTGACGGACTTGTCCGATGGGCGATTGGATAGATCGGTCAAAACACCAACCCATTCGCGAACCGAGCCATCGGAATTGAAAATCGGGACGGCGTGGCAGCTGAAACAACGATAGCCGCCGTCGTAGATGCGAACGCGAAATTCCTTGTTGAAAGCCGAGGCGCTTTCCAGTGCATTCCGCCATGCCTTCGATACGGCGCTACGATC
Organism: Hyphomicrobiales bacterium; assembly: GCA_016210825.1. GTDB lineage: Bacteria > Pseudomonadota > Alphaproteobacteria > Rhizobiales > Xanthobacteraceae > JACQTM01. The sequence continues at coordinate 33,678 of JACQTM010000354.1, read as the reverse complement.
GTCCCCGTGGATGGCATCGAGCCATCCGGTTCCCTTGATCTCGTCAACCGATTGACCGGTGACTTCGCGCCATTCCGGAATATCGGCGACGTTTCCGTCCGCAAGCGCTTTCCAGACAATCGCGGATGTTGCGGCGGCAAGAACCCGGTAGCGTTCCTCGCTTGCGCGGAGCGCCGTCTGCGCCTCATGCCGTCGGGTGATGTCGGACATGACACCAATCGCTCTTTGCGGCCGACCAGCCTGATCCATAACGACCTCGCCGTGATTGCGAAGCCATCGGATTCGGCCGTCCATACGAATGATGCGAAACTCACGATCGATCGGAAGACCTTCGTGCAATAGACGGGATAGTTCCGCGGCCGCCAGGCGGTCGCTCGGATGAACCATCCCCCTGATTAATTCGATGGAAGGTTTAACGCTGCCCGGCTCATGCCCCAGGAGATGATAAACCCCCCGCGACCAATGCATCTTGTTCGAACGTATATCCCAACTCCACAAGCCAATGCCGAGCTTTTCCTCGATGAACTTCAGAGTGTTCCTCGGTCCGTGCTCACCTTCGAAAAGGAGCAGCATTGCCCGAAATCCCCAGACCGAATCGATTGACCTTTATTGAGTTTAGCAATTTCACGAATTCTGCCATCGTTGTAACAGTTGGCTCCCGCCGGCATTTCAATATTCGGCTTGCGAAGCCTACACATCTTAAAATAGAATGTATTTATTTACACACGTAAATATTGTATAAATAAATCGCATATGATCTAGGCGGCGGTGCAGAAGGTAGCTGTTTACGAACCGAGCCGATCGGCGGGCCAACACTTGGCAACACCATGACATACGCCATCGCCGCGTTTTCGATCTTGGCTACGTCTTACTTGGCTACGTCTTATATGTCGGATGCCGAGTAGCTTGGGTGGCTTAATCGCGACCGAGGTCGCTTAACGCGCAGTGACGATCGTCGTACACGCGCTTTCAAGCTTTGGAAGTTCGCGGCTCTCGGCCATACGAATTTGCAGCGTCCGAGCCTTACCGCGAATAATCGGGCAATACGGATCGGGACTATCGAGGGCATCGATCAACCGCCGCCGGCCCGCGCAGCCGCCGCCGCATGTTTTGAGATAATGACAGCTCGAACACGCTTTCGGCACAGAACGCACAGCGGTGAAGGAATCGGTGCCGGTAATGTTGGCCCCTTGATTGAGTAACAAGTCGAGCGGCGCTCCGCCGCCCGGCCAATAAACGCATGGTTGTACGGTTGCGCGCGGCGTTACGCGCACCGTTGCTACCCCGCAGCCGCCGCGCCGCGGCGGCAAGCCAGCCATTGCCCGTACCAACGGCTCGCCAATCGCGATCACGTCCGTGCGAGCAAACAGTGCCTCAAAGCCGCGCCAATACTCATCATACGTCAACGCAAATGTATCGGAGCGTACCGACTGATAGACATTGATCCGCAAAGGAGCATCGTATGTCTTCGCCACCTCGGCAATATCCGCGAGCCGGTCGTAATTCGAGCGCATCATGACTGCGATAAAGGTGACAGGAATACCAAGCGAGCGGCATCGTGCGGCCTGTTCGTGAACGAGGCGCCAATTTCCAGCACCGCGCTGCGTGTCCTGCTCGGCTTCGTTGGGATAGTCGAGGGAGAATTCCACGTCTTTGAATGCCCTGACCTGGGCATCTTCGAGAACCTCGATCGAATAGCCATTGGAGGTGATCGTCAATTTGATCGGTTCATGGCGCAGATAGTCGAGCAGCCGTGAAAACTCCGGATGCATGCCGTTTTCACCGGTCCCGAGATTGACCGAGCGTACCGGAAGGGTCTGCATCACGGCTCGGATCTGCTCGAGTGAAAGGCGATCGACACGCGTCGGATCGCGGTAGCAGAACGAACACGCAAGGTTGCACTCGTTGGTCAATCCGAGCCCGAGCGCAAATGTCCGCTCGGTTTCGGCGGAACGTTCGCTTGAATGTGACTCGGTCACGGTCATTTTTGCGGCATATCTCGGCTGACTGAAACGCTGGCGAAGTTCATATATTGTTGGATCCGATGAAATTATCAGCCGAACCTCAACCCGACCAGCAACCGAACCGCTGGAACGATCACGTTGCCGTGTATGAGGCCGTGTTTGAGCCGCTTACCAATGCGTTTGGCCGCTGCGCGTTGGAAAAACTCGACCTTAAAGCAGGCGCGCGGTTAATTGATATTGGCGCCGGCAGCGGCGGGGTTGCCTTGATGGCCGCAAGGAACGGCGCCGATGTGCTCGCCATCGATGCCTCGCACGCTATGATCGCGCGGATTCGGCAACGCGCAAATAGCCTACAGCCCCCAAACCGTATTCGCGCCGAAGTGATGGATGGCATGGCGCTCACCTTGTCCGACGCATGTTTCGATGCGGCGGTTTCGGTCTTCGGCGTTATTCTGTTTCCGGACGCGGAACTTGGGATGCGCGAGATTGCCCGCGTCTTGAAGCCCGGCGGCCGCGCGGCAGTGGTGACATGGACGCAGATCGAACGCTACGAGCTTGCTTCACGGCTCATGGCCGCCATCGCGGCGGTGCGCGGTCCGCAACCGCCCCCGGCTTCCATGCCGGCGCAGTTGCGATTTCGCGACGAGCCAACATTCCGCAACCTTTTCGTGCAGGCGGGGCTTACGATCGATGACATCGTCGTATTGCAGGAGAAATGGAGGCTGCCCTCGGCGCAATGGATTGCCGACCGTATTGCCTTCGCGCCGGGAATGACCGCGTGGGTCGGTGCGCTTGGTGCCGACCGCGCCGCTATACTCGATGCCTTTGTCACCGCGATTGAGCGCGATTACGGCTGTGGTGAGATTGCGCTCTCCGCGGTCGCCCATACGGCCATTGCTCAAAAACCGAGCTGAATTCGCCCAAACCCACAACTTAAGTAGTGCCAACATTCACAAACAGGTGATGAGGTCTGCTAGTTATTTGACCGCCAATTCTGTGTGGGACCTTTATCGGTATCCTGCCCAAGAGATGGAGGAAAGTTCGATGAAGCGAATTCTTTGCGTATTGGCGCTGCTTGGCCCGTTGTGGGGCGGTTCCGCGTTTGCCCAGGACAAGCCCGTATTTGTCTTTACCGCCATCCCCGACCAAGACGAGACTCGCCTTGTCGAGCGTTTCACGCGTGTTGCCACGTACCTGGAAGGCAAGCTCGGCGTATCGGTGAAATATCTCCCGGTGAAGACATATCCGGCCGCGGTGACCGCCTTCACCAACAATCAGGTCCAACTGGCCTGGTTCGGTGGCTTTACCGGTGTGCAGGCGCGACGGCAGGTGCCGGAGTCCGTGGCTATCGCGCAGGGTGTTGAAGACGTTGCCTTCAAGAGCTTCTTGATCGCCAATGTCAAAACTGGCCTCAAACCATCGAAGGAGTTTCCCAAAGCCATCGCCGGCAAGTCATTTACCTTCGGTTCGCGCGCCTCGACCTCGGGGCGGCTGATGCCGGAATTTTATTTGCGTCAGCAATTCGGCGGTAAATCGCCCGAAGAGGTGTTCTCCCGCGTCGGTTTTTCAGGCGATCACAGCCGTACAATTCAGCTCGTGCAGTCTGGCGCATACGAGGTCGGCGTGCTCGACTACTCAGTCTGGGAACTTGACAATAAAGCCGGCAAGGTCGACGCCTCGCAGGTCGTTGTGATTTGGGAGACCCCGTCCTATCCGGATTATCAATGGACGGTGCGGGGCGACGTCGACAAGGTCTACGGCGCTGGCTTCAAAGAAAAACTCAGAGCCGCGCTGCTTGCAATCGACGATAAAGCCATTCTTGACCAATTCGCACGTACGAAATTCATCCCGGCCAAGAACGACGACTACAAGCCGATTGAAGAAGTCGCGAAGGTCACGAATCTACTAAATTGAAGGCGAGCGTGCAGGTCTTACTTCAACTCACCAAGGCGTCGGCCGGCTATGCCGGCCACGCCGTTCTTCATGATATCGATCTCACGATCCATGTCGGCGAGCGCGTCGCCATCATGGGCCGTTCTGGCGCCGGGAAGTCGACGTTGCTCAGCCTCATTCACGAACGGCTGACCGAACGCGTCGCACTCATTCCACAGGCGGCGGCATTGGTGAAGACGCTGTCGGTCTTTCACAATGTCTATATGGGCCGCCTGGATCGCCATCCGACTTGGTACAATCTGCGCAATCTGGCGTGGCCTGCGCGACGCGACGTTGCCGAGATTGAAGGCGTGCTCGATCTCGTTGGTCTAAGCGACAAGCTATTCGCCGCGGCCGGTGCCCTGTCCGGTGGTCAACAGCAGCGCACGTCGGTTGCGCGCGCGCTCTATAACGGCCGGCCAATTGTTATTGGCGATGAGCCCGTCTCTTCGCTCGATCGCATCCAGGGTGGGGAAATCCTCGGAACATTGTGCGCCCGTCATGAAACGACGATTCTCGCCATGCACGACATCCCGCTTGCGCTTTCTCATGTCGGGCGAATTGTCGTGATCGAAGCCGGACGCATTGTACTCGATCATCCCGCGCGCGAGCTCAGCGCCGGCGACCTCGTACCGTACTACGGGGGTTAGTCGGCCGATGACCGTATATGGCCTGAGACTTCCAAAGCTCGGATATCTGTCCACGAGCAACCTGTTCCTTTTGACCGCGATTGCAGCAGTCGCCGTCGCGGACTTGACGGTGAGTGCGCTTAACCCGTGGGCCGAAATGCGCCGATTGGTCGCCGGTCTGTTGCAGCCGGATTTCTTTTCGATTGAAGTAATGAGCGTCGTATGGACCGTCGCCTTTGCCGTCCTTGGCGTAGCCCTCGGCGCAACGGCCGGGTTTCTCATGGCGCTTGTTTTCGCGCGCTTACGTGCGATCCGCGTGCTCGCCGCATTCCTGCGTTCCGTGCATGAATTATTCTGGGCGTTGTTACTTATCCAGATTGCCGGAATTTCATCCACCACCGGGATACTCGCGGTTGCCATCCCCTATTCCGGAATTTTCGCCAAGGTATTTTCTGAAATCATCGAGGAGGCGGATCTTTCCGCCGAGCGCGTTCTACCAGCGGGCACGTCGCTTCTCGCGCGCTTTGCCTTTGTGCGCATCCCGGAATTGGCACCGCAATTCTGGACGTACACCCTTTACCGTCTCGAATGCGGCATGCGTTCCACTCTCGTCCTCGGCTTTGTCGGCTTGCCGACGATCGGTTTTCATCTCGATTCCTTTTTCAAGCAGGGGCATTTCGCGGAAGCCGCCGCGCTGCTCTTTTGCTTCTACGTGCTGATAGGGACGCGACGGCTGTGGGCGCGTCCGGCGACAGTACCGTTACTCATCGTTGCAAGCATTTTCATTCTGCCTGAATCGGTGGGCAACGCGTCGACACTGACAAACCTCATTCGCTTCGTCACTCACGATATCGTCCCCACGCCGCTACGCGACGCCGACCTTTTTGCAGCGGCGACTATGACCAATCTCGGCACATGGTTCTGGCCGATTTTTGCAAAGCAGATCGTCCCGGGCGTGATTCAAACGCTCGTTCTTTCGCAGATTGCCCTCGTGGCGATGGCGGCGATCGCATTGTTGGCATTCCCATTCATTTGCCGCCGATTTGCCGGCCGCATCGGTCAGCCATTGGGTCGCGTGGCGCTGGTTGTGGTGCGCTCAACGCCGGAATACATGCTGGTCTACGTCCTGCTACAATTGCTTGGGCCGTCGATGCTCCCGGCCATCATCGCGCTATCACTGCATAATGGGGCGATCGTCGGCTACCTCATGGGTCGCCATGCCGATGCGCTTGAGTATCGGCCCGACGCGCCCCGAGGGATCAATCTCTATTGCTACGAGACGGTGCCGCGACTCTATGGTCAGTTTCTCGCCTATGTTCTCTATCGATGGGAGATCATCCTGCGCGAAAGCGCGATATTCGGTATCCTTGGCGTTGTGACGCTTGGTTACTACGTTGACGCGGCCATCTCCGAGATCAAACTCGACGTTGCGGTGATGTTAATTGTCGCGACTGCGCTGCTATCGATGGCGGTCGATGCATTCTCTCGCGGTCTGAGGCGGCGACTTCGAATCGAGACGATGCCGACTAGGCTGTCCGAGGCGCCGAGCGAAACGCGGCTGGGCGGCACACTTGCTGCGGAGAAGGCCGCATGAAGAGCACGGTTCAGCCGGTTATCAAGGACGTGGTGCTGGTCGGCGCCGGCCACGCACACGTCGCTGTGCTGCGCAGGTTCGGCATGGAGCCGATTCCGGGCGTGCGTTTCACCTTGATCAGCCGTGAGGTGCACACGCCCTATTCCGGAATGTTGCCCGGATTGATTGCCGGGCTCTACGGCGTCGACGATGCCCATATCGATACCGGTCCGCTGGCGCGTTTCACCGGTGCAAGGTTATATCAGGATGAGGTTTCCGGTATCGATTTGGCCAATCGCAGCTTGATCTGCCGCGATCGTCCGCCGGTGCCATATGATTTACTGTCATTCAATATTGGCTCGACGCCGAACACTGCATCCGTGCCCGGAGCGAGCGAGCATGCCATCCCCGTCAAGCCGATCGACGGTTTTCTTCACCGCTTTGAGGCGCTCATGGCCCGCGTCCTTGCGCGCCAGGGGCGGGCGCAAATTGCCCTCGTGGGAGCCGGCGCCGGTGGTGTCGAACTGCTGCTCTCGGTCGAACGCCGGCTGCGCCACGAATTGGCGAGTTCCGGCCTCTCAACGACGGGTTTGTCTTTCTGTCTCATCACCGAAGAAGCCGACATATTGCCGACATTTCCGGCGGCATTCCGGAAACGCTTTCACGCCACGCTCGCCGAACGAGGCATTGCGGTCATGGCTGGCACGCCGGTGGTTCGGGTAGAAAGCGGCCGGCTCGTACTTGAAAATGGGGCGACGATCGAAGCCGATGAGATTCTATGGACAACACAAGCAGCACCGGCGCGCTGGCTCGCAGCGACAGGCTTACCGCTCGACGATCGTGGATTTCTCAAGGTCGACGACACACTCCGTGTTGTCGGTCATGATGATATTTTCGCCGCGGGCGACACCGTTTCATTCGGGCCGCGTGCCTTGCCGAAATCCGGCGTCTATGCCGTGCGCGCCGGTCCGGTGCTCGCCGGCAATATCCGTCGTACATTGACGGGCCGTCGGCTTCGAACTTTTCGCCCGCAGCGCGACGCGCTTTATCTCGTTTCGACCGGTGAACCCTATGCGGTCGGCACGCGCAACGGCCTGGTTTTTTCCGGCCGCTGGGTCTGGCGCTGGAAAGATTGGATCGATCGCCGCTTCATGCGGAAGTTCAATGACTTGCCGGAGATGGCGGCAGAGGAAGCAACGGCATCACCGTTGGCCGATCGGCAGGCGCTCAAGGAGATTTCCGCCATCGCCATGCGTTGCGGCGGCTGCGGCGCCAAGGTGGGCGCAACCGTGTTGTCGCGCGCACTCGGTGCGATTGAGCCTATGCCACGTACTGACGTGATCGTCGGCCTCGACGCCCCCGACGATGCCGCCATTGTCGATACAGGCGGCGATCGGCTCTCGCTGCAGACCGTCGATTATTTTCGTGCCATCGTCGACGATCCCTATCTGTTCGGAAAAATCGCCGCGAACCATTCGCTTGGCGACATTTTTGCCATGGGTGGCGAACCACAATCGGCGCTTGCCATCGCCACCGTGCCTTATGGCCTCGAGGCCAAGGTCGAGGCGGATCTCTCGGCGATGATGAATGGAGCGAACGAAATATTGCGCGAGGCCGGTTGTGCGCTTGTCGGCGGTCACACCAGCGAGGGAGCCGAGTTATCGCTCGGCTTCGCCGTTAATGGATTGGTTTCGCGATCCGCCGCCTTGCGCAAGGGCGGGCTCAAGCCCGGCGACGCACTCATTATTACTAAGCCCATTGGGACAGGAACACTGCTCGCAGCGGATATGCACGGAAAGGCCAAGGCACGCTGGGTGATGGCCGCGATTGCCCACATGATCCATTCGAACAAAAATGCAGCCGAAATCCTGCGTTCACATGGCGTCCACGCCGCAACCGACATCACGGGGTTTGGACTTCTCGGTCATCTGATCGAAATGGTGCGTGCTTCGAACGTCGACGTCACCCTCGCAATCGACCGAGTCCCCCTTCTCGATGGCGCGCACGAAAGTGTTGCGCGCGGAATCTTCTCATCGCTGCAACCGCAGAATGTACGGCTTCGCCGTGCCATCAAGAATCTCGACACGGCGGGCAAGCATCCGCTTTATTCGCTTCTGTTCGACCCGCAGACGGCCGGCGGATTGCTGGCGTCAGTTCCGTTGGCGGAAGCGGAACGATGCGTTGTTGCACTGCGCGCCGGGGGTTATCCCAATGCGGCCGTTGTCGGTTTCGTGTCTCCACGAAATACCGCAATCGAACCGGTCGCAATCGATCTAGATGGAACGCTGGTGGCCGAAGTACTGGAGCGGCCGCGCAAGGGCGAGCGACGCAAGAAACCATTGCCGGAGAAGTCTCATGCTGAAGAATCCGTTCACTGATATCTGGCAATTCCTCACCGGCGCGACCGGCGACTTCATGCAGCTTGGCGGCTGGCGATATCTGCTGGTCGCGCTTTTTTGGGCGCTGCTCGTTGCGAGCATCTTCATCGCGTGGCGCAATTGGCAGGAAGACGAAAGCCAGCGGACCGGGGCACATCTCGCAACCTGGATCATCCGTGTTTTAATCGGCTGCATGTGGTTCGAGGGAATGTTGTGGAAGCTGCCGCCGCCGGCGTCCGATGGATTAACTTACTGGACCATTCAAATGGGCACGCGCGCGGCGTTCGAATTTCACCGCGATCTCGTGACCGGATTTCTACTTCCCAATATTAAACTATTCGGCCCAATAGTTCTTCTTGCCGAACTCACCTTTGCCGTCTCGATGATCCTAGGGCTCGGAGTGCGCCTCGCCGGGGTGCTTGCCGTGTTCTTCGTTCTGCACCTGTGGCTCGGTATTTATCTTCCCGGTGAGCCCGCCGAATGGTCGTGGTCCTACATCTTTTTGGCGATGCTGATGTTTCTGTTTGCGCTGCATTCCGCGGGCCGGAGTTTGGGATTTGATGCTTGGCTTCGCCGCCATGTGACGGCTGTCCAAAATGGAACCGGATTCTTTGGTAAGCTTTTCAGTATGGCCGGTTGAGTGTGGCGCGTGGCCAGTCGGCTTGCGGGCCGTACTTGCGTAAGCAATGCGGCACGTTCGCGAAGTGAATTCCAAGATTTTGTTACTTGTCATTTATCAAAGCCGTTTGACTCTTGAGGTGACAAAATTAACTTTAGATTTCCCAATTCACTTCATCCAAATAACTAAGGAGAGCACCGATGTCCGAAGGTAGCTCAGTGGCCCGCGACACCCATGCAGCGTCTTACCAGACGCTTCAACCCAGCGGCTGGCCACGTCCCAAAGGCTATGCCAACGGCGTTATGGCGCGCGGCGATTTAATTTTTATCGCCGGGCAAATCGGATGGGATACGCAAGGGGCGTTGCCCTCGGGATTCGTCGCGCAAGTGCGCCAGGCCCTCGAAAATATCCTCGCCATTCTCGCAGCCGGTAACGCCGGTGCCGAACACATCGTGCGCATGACTTGGTTTGTTACCGACATGGATATTTATCAGGCCGATTTGCCCGCACTCGGCAAGACATATCGTGAAGTGATCGGGCGAAATTTTCCGGCGATGTCTGTGGTCGAGATCAATAGGCTTGACGTACCCGGCGCCATGGTCGAGATCGAGGCAACGGCGGTTGTCCCGCGCTGATTGACCCCACAGGATACCTGCCTTTTTACAATTTCAGCGGAACGCCTGGATTCCGGTCATGGCGCGGCCGAGGATAAGGGCGTGGATATCGTGGGTGCCTTCGTAGGTGTTCACGGTTTCGAGGTTGGCGAGCACGCGCATGACGTGGAACTCGTCGGAGATGCCGTTGCCGCCGTGCATGTCGCGCGCCATGCGCGCGATGTCGAGCGCCTTGCCGCAATTGTTGCGCTTGAGCAGCGACACCGCCGGCGGCGCGGCGCGGCCCGCCTCGAGCAGGCGGCCAAGGCGGAGCACCGCGTGCAGGCCGAGCGTGATCTCGGTCTGCATGTCGGCGAGCTTCTTCTGGATCAGCTGATTGGCGGCGAGCGGGCGGCCGAATTGCTTGCGGTCGATGACGTATTGCCGCGCCGCGTGCCAGCAGAACTCGGCGGCGCCGAGCGCGCCCCAGGCAATCCCGGCGCGCGCCACATTGAGGCAGCCGAACGGCCCGGCCAGCCCCTTGGCGTTGGGCAGAAGGCTCTCCTCGGGCACTTCCGCGCCATCGAGCACGATTTCGCCGGTGACCGAGGCGCGTAACGACAGCTTGCCCTCGATCTTCGGCGTCGAAAACCCCTTGGTCCCGCGCGCAACGATGAAGCCGCGGATCACCTGATCGAGCTTCGCCCAGACAATGGCGATGTCGGCAATCGGCGCATTGGTAATCCACATCTTGTTGCCGGTCAGCCGATAGCCCTTGGCGGTCTTCTCCGCCCGCGTCGTCATCGAGCCGGGATCGGAGCCGTGATCGGGCTCGGTCAGCCCAAAACAGCCGACGATCTCCCCCGTGGCCAGCCGCGGCAGGTATTGCTTGCGCTGCGCCTCGCTGCCGTAAACATGGATCGGATGCATCACCAGCGAGGACTGCACCGACATCGCCGAGCGATAGCCCGAATCCACCCGCTCGATCTCGCGCGCGATCAGCCCATAGGCGACATAGCCAAGCCCCGCCCCGCCATAGGCTTCCGGGATCGTCGGCCCGAGCAATCCCAGCGCCCCCATCTCGCTGATGATGGCGCGATCAAACTCCTCGTTGCGATTGGCCGATAGCACGCGCGGAAAAAGCTTGTCCTGCGCATAGCCGCGCGCGGTGTCGCGAACCATGCGCTCCTCTTCCGAAAGCGACCCCTCCAAATCCAACGGGTCTTCCCAGTTGAAGGCGGCGTCGTTGATCGATACTGCGGCTTTCTTGACAATTCTGTTTGCCACAAGACCCATTGCAAAATCTCCATAGCAATGACGCGCGTACCGGATCGAATGGATTCTTGACCGCCCGGAACCCCGGACTGCCATGAACTAACCATGGATATTCACTGAATATAATAAAGACGATTTGCCGGGGTTGAATTGATCATCATCAAGATGATTTCACCGCGATGGGGATTGTGATCCTACCGCGATCGCAGCTTGTTCACATCCACCGCCCTCCGGCGGCATGCCATTTCGATGTCGCTTCAGCGTGCCTCGCGTAAGGATTCGCGTGTCGCGCCACGGTCCCCCATCGCAAGGTCGCGCAGCCGTGCGATGTCGCCGATGACGACATGCGCCGCGCGCACCTCGACCCCGACCGAGCGCAGCTTGGCAAACGCCCGCGATAGCGATTCCGGCTTGATCCCCAGACGCCCCGCGATCAGCACCTTGTCGTAGGGCAGCGCGATGTTGCATTTGCCGCGCTCGGCCTCGCACAGCGATACCAGAAATTCGGCGACCCGCTGCACCCCGGTCTGCGCCTTGAGTTGCTCAACCTGCTGCACCAGGTGATGCAGATGCTGCGACGTCGAGGCGATCATCGCCAGTGCGATCTCCGGCATCCGGCGTATACAGTTGACAACGTGCTCGGCGGGGATGCGAACCACCCGGGCTTCGCTGACGACTTCCGCGGTCGCCGGATAAGCATGTCCAGTGAACGCCACCGCTTCAGCGAAGCTGTCGCCCTTGGCGAAGACGTGGATCACGGCTTCATCGCCGGATATGGTGACGCGGTACAGCTTGACCCAGCCATCGACCAGAATGAAGAACGCCATTGCCGGGTCGCCCTGACGAAAGACCACGTCTCCGACCGCCAGTGTATGGGCGACAGCCGGCGCGATAAGCCGATCGAGCATCAGCGGGTTCAGTCCGCGAAAAACGGCGATCCGTTTCACGATATCAAGATCAGCGGATGTAAGTGCCGACGTCATCGCCTTACGACTTTCCGTGATTTTCAACTCACGCCGCACCCCTGGCGGCCTGTCGTATCGTGATGCAATCGTTAGAATAAAGACAGCTTATAGATTGTGGCATGCCCTGTCCTCCAGGCATGGATCTCTCTTGGTACCTGCAAATATTCGTCCATCCTGATGTCCGCCCTATCCCTGATCGTGAGTTTCTTGACAAGGATCAAGGAGAACAGATCTGAGAGTCGAGGATAATATTCAATGATTAGTTCCGCCAATTTACCCCTAGTCGGTGGCGGAAATTGATTAACAGGCGGAAAGGATCGTGATGCCAGTCGGTTCGTGACGGCATCGCGTGTGTGCGGAACGCAAAGCGCATATCGAACCACGTATGACAAATCGTGAAATCCTGTCGGCTCTGTCCGAAGTCATTGATCCCGAGCTCGGCCTCAACATCGTCGATCTCGGCCTCGTCTATCGTGCCGACTGGACGGCATGCGGCATCGCTGTATCGATAACCATGACCTCTCCCTCTTGCCCCGTCCGTTATGAACTCGCTGATTGCGTTGAATCCACATTGCGCCGTCATTTCGCGGAAGCACGATCGATAACGGTCGATCTCGTCTGGGATCCTCCCTGGTCGCCGGCGCGCATGACAGATGCCGGGCGCTACCAGCTTGGCTGGGCGCAGCCGTCGGAGAAGGCGTCAAGTAAATTCGCCACGCCCGGCGCCATGTCGGCTACGCATCGCTGGGAGCACTGAGCGATGGCAACGGCGATGTCTGAACGCCATGCGATCGCTGGGCAGCGCAGCCTCCGTGTGGTGCCGATGGCGTTTGCCGCCGCCGCGCTCATAGCGGGTCTGTGGAGCGGATTGTGGCGTCTCGGCATCGTCATGCCGGGCGGCCAGCCGCAATTTACGGACATGCACGGTGCACTATTGATTTCCGGTTTTTTCGGCACATTGATTTCCCTGGAACGCGCGGTGGCGCTTGGCAGGCGGTGGATCTATATGGCGCCTGCGTTTTCCGCTGCCGGTGCGCTTGGCCTGCTCTCGCCGATGACGGCCGCCACGGCTCCCCTTCTCTTCATTGCGGCCAGCGTCATTCTCACGCTAACTTCGATCGTGGTGGTCAATCGTCAGCCGCTGCTCATTACCGTCGTGATGACAATTGCCGCGGCGTCATGGGGCGTGGGCACGGCGATCTGGTTCGCCGGCAATACGATACCGCTTGTGACCGGCTGGTGGCTGTCGTTCCTCGTTCTCACCATCGCCGCCGAGCGCCTTGAACTCAGCCGTGTGTTCGCCCCCTCGCCGGCGGCGCAAGTCGCATTCGTGATCGCCGTGGGTCTTGTTTTCGCCGGCACCGTGCGCGGTGAGCTGAACGGCGATGCCGCGCCCTTGCTGGGTCTTGGGCTGATCGCATGCTCGGTCTGGCTGCTCGTTTACGATGCCGCACGACGCACCGTGATGCATCCTGGCCAGATTCGGTTTTGCTCAGCAGCAATGCTGGCAGGTTATGTCTGGCTCGGCATTTGCGGCCTATTGCTGCTAGCGTTCCAGCCGCAAACAACCGCTTTTGGCTACGATGCCGCAGTGCATACAATCGCCATCGGTTTTGTTCTTTCGATGGTGTTCGGGCACGCGCTCATTATTTTGCCGGCAGTGCTGAAACTAACCCTGCATTACAGCCCCGCGCTCTATCTTCCTCTCGCCCTGTTGCATGGCTCCCTTGCAGTCCGCATTGCCTCCGATATCCTTGAATGGCCGGGACCGCGCGCCTTCAGCGGCGCGCTGACGATTGTCGCGCTCGCTCTTTTTGCCACAACGCTTGCTTTTGCGTCGGCGCGAAAAAAGGTAAGCGCGATGATCGCGACAAGATTCCATGACACGTGCCAAGCCAATCCCGGCGGCAGCTGCTCCGCTGTTGGTCGAGGCTGGCAGGCTTTTTCGCGGCTTTCCCGCAGGGAAGCGCCGCATTCGCAAGACCGCTAACGCCAGGAGGAAATGATGATGCAAAAATACATGAAAATCGCCGCAGCAAGCATATTCGCCGCATGTCTCGCGGTGGGCAGCGCCTCGGCCCAAGTCAAGATTGGCGCGATCCTGTCGGTGACGGGGCCTGCTTCCTTCCTCGGCGACCCCGAGAAGAAGACGCTGGAGATGTACGTCGCCGATATCAATGCCAAGGGCGGCGTCAACGGTAAAAAACTTGAACTCGTTGTCTACGATGATGGCGGCAAACCCAACGAAGCGCTCACATTCGCCAAACGCCTAGTCGACGAGGATAAGATCACCGCCATGGTTGGCGGCAGCACCACCGGCGTAACGCTGGCGATCATCCCGATCTTCGAGGAAGCGCAGATTCCGTTTATCTCGCTCGCCGGCGCTATTCAGATCATCCAGCCGGTTCGCAAGTGGGTGTTTAAGACCCCGCACACCGACACGATGGCGTGCGAGAAGATATTCGCCGATCTCAAGCGGCGTAACCTCACCAAGGTCGCGTTGATCTCGGGTACGGCTGCTTTTGGCAAGTCAATGCGCGACCAATGCGTGGCGGTCGCACCCAAGGCCGGGATCACCGTCGTCCACGAAGAGAGCTACGGCCCCGGCGACACCGACATGACGCCGCAACTCACCAACATCAAGGGAAAGGCGGGTGTGCAGGCGGTCATCAACACGGACTTTGGCCAAGGTCCGGCAATCGTGACGCGCAACTATCAACAGCTTGGCATCAAGCTGCCATTTTATCAAAGCCACGGCGTGGCTTCGAAGCAGTACATCAATCTTGCCGGCCCCGCCGCAGAAGGCGTACGCCTACCGGCCGCGGCTTTGCTGGTCGCCGATAAATTGTCGGCAAATGACAAGCAGAAGCCGGTCGTCGAAGCTTACAAAAAGACCTACGAGCAGAAATCCGGTCAGCCGGTTTCGACGTTTGGTGGCCACGCCTACGACGGATTGATGATTTTGGTCGAGGCAGCCAAGCGCGCGGGAAGCTGGGATAAGGCCAAGGTGCGCGACGAAATCGAGAAGACCAAGGGCTTCGTCGGAACCGGCGGCATCGTCAACATGTCGCCGACGGACCATTTGGGTCTCGACCTTACGGCGTTCCGCATGCTCGAAATCAAGAAGGGCGATTGGACGCTGGTCAGCGATTCCGGCTCGTAAGGCATGTGAAATGTTGCGCGGGCGGGCCCTTCGCGGGGCCCGCCCCATTAGTGTTTAATGTCGCGGGTCAGGCGTGAGGCAATCGAACGATGGCCGAATTCGTCCAGTTCCTGTTTTCCGGGCTTACTGTCGGCGCCGTCTATGCCCTCGTCGCCCTTGGATTCACACTGATTTATAACGCCTCGGACGTCATCAATTTCGCCCAAGGCGAATTCGTCATGCTCGGCGGCATGACCACCGTTTTTCTCGGCCTTGCAGGAATTCCCTTGCCGCTCGCTGCATTGCTGGCCGTTATCTTCGCCATGGCGGTCGGATTGGCGCTCCATCGCTTCGCCATCGAGACGGCACGCGGCGCGAACGCAGTCTCATTGATCATGATAACCATCGGCGCTTCGATTTTTCTTCGCGGCGCCGCGCAGGTTTTTTTCGACAAGCAATTCCACACCCTGCCCGCATTTTTCGGCAGCGAGCCCATTCGCTTCGTCGGTGCAGCAATCCTGCCGCAAAGCCTCGTGGTGCTTGCCGGCGCGGTCGTGATTGTCGTGTTACTGTGGACCTTCATCGATCGCACCTTGCTCGGCAAGGCGGTAATCGCAACGGCGGTAAACCGGCTCGCGGCGCGTTTGGTCGGCATCGACACGCGGCGCATCGTTGGCTTCTCGTTTGCGATCTCTGCGGCGATTGGCGCGGTCGCCGGAATTCTTATCACCCCGATCACGCTCACCAACTACGATGTCGGCACGTTACTGGCACTCAAGGGCTTCGCAGCTGCAATGCTGGGCGGCATGGGGATCGCAGCGGGTGCGGTTATCGGTGGTTTGGTACTCGGGTTGTTGGAAGCTTTCGCCGCGGGCTATCTGTCCTCGCAATACAAGGACGCCGTTGCTTTCCTTGTAATCCTCACGGTGCTCTTCGTCATGCCGCAGGGTCTGCTTGGCAGGGCGAAAGTCGAGCGCGTTTGACCATGCTCAGGCATACCGCCGACCGGATCCCGGCAGTTCTACGCCGGCCGTTCGTGCAACGGTTGAGCGCGATCGCTGTCATCGCAGTTATTGCGATCGTTATACCGGCATTCTTTCCCTCCACTTATTATTACCGGGTCGCCGCGCTGGTGTTTGTTTTCGCCATTGCCGCGATCGGGCTCAACCTGTTGATGGGATTCGCGGGCCAGGTCAGCCTCGGTCATGCCGGCTTCATGGGTATTGGCGCGTATGCCGTCGCCATCGGTCCGACCCATTTCAACATTCCATCGTGGTTGTCTTTTCTCATCGGCGCTGCGCTTTCCGCGTTCGTGGCATTTATTGTTGGAAGGCCCATTCTTCGGCTCAAAGGCCACTATCTCGCTGTCGCCACACTCGGCTTCGGATTGCTGCTCGCCATCGTCTTCGTCAACGAAGCGCGACTGACCGGCGGCCCCGACGGCATGCTAGTTCCCCGCCCCGTATTGTTCGGCTGGTCGGTGCGCGGAACCGAAACCTGGTACTGGATCGCGGCGATCAGTTTCGTCTTCGGTGCGGCGCTCGCAGCCAATCTCATCGACAGCCCGACCGGTCGTGCGCTGCGCGCCATCCATGACAGCGAAGTCGCTGCGCGCGTTCTCGGCGTCGATGTGGCGAAACAAAAACTTGTCATTTTCATCATCTCCGCGGTCTATGCCTCCGTCGCCGGCTCGTATCTCGCGGCTTTCAACGGCCACATCACGCCGGACGTCTCGGGTTTCCTGCGCTCCATCGAGCTTGTCGCGATGGTCGTGCTCGGCGGCATCGGCTCGATCGCCGGATCGCTGGTCGGCGCGGCTCTGCTGGTCATGCTGCCGCAGGTTCTCACCTTTCTCCACGACTATGAGCAAATGGTGCTTGGGCTCGTGGTGATGGGCGTCATGATCTTTCTGAGGGCCGGCATCGTACCCAGCATTGCGGCGGCGTTATCGAGGCGGCGCGCATGACCATCCTTGCCATCGAGCGTCTCTCCATCGCTTTCGGCGGCGTGCGCGCCGTCGACAATGTGAGCGTGTCGATCGACGAAGGTCTTGTCTTTTCCATCATTGGGCCGAACGGCGCCGGCAAGACGACATTGTTCAACCTGATCTCCGGCCTCTATGTGCCGCAGGACGGCCGCGTCCGCATGCGGGGTGAGGATGTGACCGGGCTGCCCCCGGAACAACTGGCGCGACGCGGATTGTCGCGCACCTTCCAGAACCTGCAAATCTTCTTCCGCATGACCGCGCTGGAAAATGTCATGGTCGGCTGCCACCGCCACGAAACGGTCGGAATTTTTCCAAGCCTGCTCCATCTGCCTGCGGTCGGGCGGCAGAATGCGCGCACGCGGGCGGCGGCAGCGGGCGCGCTCGATCGCGTCGATCTTTCTGCTGCGGCGGACAAGCCCGCCGGAAATCTGTCCTTCGGCGACCTCAAGCGCCTTGAAATCGCGCGCGCGCTTGCAACTGAGCCGAAGGTGTTGCTGCTCGATGAGCCTGCGGCCGGCTGCAACGCGGTGGAGACTGGGGAGCTTGCCGGCATCGTTCGCGGCATCGCCGATGACGGTATCACAGTCGTTCTCGTCGAACACGATATGCGGCTGGTGATGCGGATATCCGATCGCATCCATGTACTGGCAAACGGACGTACCCTCGCCGAAGGAACGGCCGCGCAAGTGCGTGCCGATCCGGCGGTGATCGAAGCCTATCTCGGCGTTCATGGTTCGCAGGAGGCCGCGCGTGCTGTCGGTTAAGGACCTGCGCAGCGGTTACGGGCGGATCGAAGCGCTGCATGGCGTTTCGATCGAGGTTGAGGCCAGTGAAATCGTGACCCTCGTGGGAGGCAACGGCGCCGGCAAGACCACGCTGCTGCGGGCGATTTCCGGGGTGCAGCCGATCACGGCTGGGGAAATTCGCTTCGAGGACGCGCGCATCGAGCGCAGCGCCGCCCATTCGCGGGTCGCGCGCGGCATCGCGCAGGTGCCCGAGGGCCGGCAATTGTTCGCCCCGCTCACGGTCGAGGATAACCTCGCGCTTGGGGCGTGGTCGCGCCGAAATACGGACGTCGCGGCCGAGCTTTCCTATGTCTACGAGCATTTCCCCATGCTGTCGGAGATGCGCCGGACGCCGGCTGGCATGCTGTCCGGCGGCCAGCAGCAGATGCTCGCCATCGCCCGCGCCCTGATGGCGAAACCGCGCCTCCTGCTGCTCGATGAACCCTCGATGGGATTGGCGCCAATCCTAGTCGATCAGATTCTCCTCGTGGTTCGCGAGCTCAAGCGGCGTGGCCTCACGATATTATTGGTCGAACAAAATGCGCGCGCAGCGCTCGCAATCGCGGACCGCGGTTATGTAATCGAGACCGGACAAATCACCGCCACGGGTACGGCGCAAGAACTTCTCTCCGACAGCCGCGTACAAGCCGCCTATCTCGGCGTGTGAAAGGAGAAGCACTGTGACATTAATGCCCACGTCATGCCTCCGCTTGATGTCAGTCAAAGCGGCAAGAATATGAAGGCCCTAGGTATTCTTGGAGAAGGGCGAAAAATCATGGCCGGCGGCAGCCAACGGTCTGGAATAGCAAGGGGAAACGCGACATGAAGGCGAGTTTGCGTACGGGAATTTCACACACGAGCCGGTTTACCATCGACCGCGAACGCACAATCAGTTTCATGGGCGAAGAGGGACGCGTCTACGGCACACCTTATCTCGTCCGCGATATCGAACATACCTGTCGCGACCTCATCCTCGCACACGGCGACACCGGTGAAGATTCCGTGGGGATGGAAATTGCCATTAAACACCTCGCGCCGACGCTACTCGGCATGGCGGTGGAAATTACTGTCACCGTCGCCGCAGTCGAAGGACGCAAGGTATCTTTCAACGTCACCGCGAAGGACGAACTGGAACAGATCGGCGCTGGAAGTCATTCACGTTTTGTCGTCGACGTCGCAAAGACAATCGAGCGATTAAAGGCGAAGGCCGCCAAGCGCGTGGCGACCAAGCCGGCCTGAGGATCAACCATCATGAGCGCACGCAAGAGCAATAGCGACCGTACGATTTCGACATATTGCTATCAATGCGTGGCCGGGCCCGATCTGCTGAAGGTCCGCATCCAGGACGGCGCGGCGACCGAGATAAATCCGAACTTCGATGCCGCACAGATTCATCCAGCCGGCGGCCGTGTCTGCGTTAAGGCCTATGGCTTGATCCAGAAGGCCTATAGCCCAAATCGTATCCTGCATCCGATGAAGCGGACCAATCCGAAAAAGGGCCGCGATCAGGATCCCGGTTTTGTTGAAATTTCCTGGGACGAGGCGCTCGCGCTCGTCGCCGAGAAACTCAATGGCGCGCGCGCTGCCGGTCTGCTCAACGCGCAAGGTTATCCGCGCGTCGCCGCGAGTTTTGGCGGCGGTGGTACGCCGACCGCCTATATGGGCACGCTGCCGGCCTTCCTCGCCGCCTGGGGCCCGGTGGACATGAGCTTCGGTTCGGGCCAGGGCGTGAAGTGCTACCACTCAGAGCATCTCTACGGCGAATTATGGCACCGCGCGTTCACCGTCTCTCCCGACACGCCGCTCTGCGAATATCTCGTTTCGTTCGGCGCCAATGTCGAAGCCTCCGGCGGCGTCTGCGGGGTGAAACGCCATGCCGATGCGCGCGCACGCGGCATGAAGCGCGTGCAGATCGAGCCGCATTTGTCCATTACGGGCGCATGTTCCGCGGAATGGATCCCGATCAAGCCGAAAACCGATGCGGCTTTCCTGTTTGCGATGATCCATGTGCTGTTGCATGAGCAGCCGCGCACGCGGCTCGATCTTGCGTTCCTCAAAGAGCGCACTTCAGCAACTTATCTCATCGGTCCGCATGGTTATTTCCTGCGCGACCCGGCGACGCGAAAGCCCCTGGTTTTTAATACCAAAGCGCGGCACCCCGTGCCGTTCGATACAAGCGGCATTGACCCGGCAATCGAGGGAGACTTCGCTGTCGACGGCATCGAGGCAGGTCCCGACAACGAAGAGACCATCCATCGTGATGTGACGGCGATGCCCGCCTTCGCGCATCTCGTGGCGCATGTGAAGGAGTACACGCCGGAATGGGCGGCGCAGATTTGTGACGTTTCCGCGCCGACAATCCGTCGAATTGCCAACGAGTATCTCGATCACGCCCGCGTCGGTGAAACGATCGATATCGAAGGCGTCACGCTTCCCTTCCGCCCGGTCGCGATCGCGCTCGGCAAGACCGTGAACAACGGCTGGGGCGGCTACGAATGTTGCTGGGCGCGCACGCTGCTTCCCTGTCTCGTCGGCGCGCTGGAAGTCCCGGGCGGCACGCTCGGCACCACGGTTCGGCTCAACCGGCCGGCGGACAATCGCTGGTCGAGCGTCAAGCCCGGGCCGGACGGCTTCATGGACTATCCGATGAATCCGACCAGTCGCGATCAATGGATCGCGCAGCCGCCGGCGCGGAGCATTCACCGCACGCTGGTGCCGCTGGTCGCAAATTCCGCCTGGAGCCAGGCGCTGGGGCCGACACATCTCGCCTGGATGATGCAGAACGAGGACTTCGAGCATATCCCCCACGCCGATCCGCCGGACGTGTGGTTTGTCTATCGCACCAACCCGGCGATTTCGTTCTGGGACACCAGGGCTGTCGGCGAGGCAATGGCTAAGTTTCCATTCACGGTGTGCTTCGCCTTCACCCGCGACGAAACCAATCACATGGCCGATGTTCTGCTGCCAGACTGCACTGACCTTGAAGGATTGCAGCTTCTGCGCATCGGCGGCACAAAGTATGTCGAGCAATTCTGGGACTACCAGGGCTTTGCGCTGCGCGACCAGGCAGTACCGCCCCAGGGCGAGGCCAAGGATTTCACATTCATCACCACCGATCTTGCGCGGCGGACGGGACTGCTGGAGGCCTATAACGGCGCCATCAACCGTGGCGCGCATGGCGTACGGCTGAACGGTCAGAATTACGATTTCTCTCTCGATCCGGCCAAAGTCCACGACGTCGAAGCGATCTGGGATGCGACCTGTCGCGCCGCGAGTGCGGAGATTACCGACGGCGCGGAAAGCCAGGGACTTGACTGGTTCCGCGAGCATGGCTTTCGCGTGAAGCCATTCTCACGATTGCAGTGGTATCTCTATCCCAAGCTGGTCGAAAGCGGACTTCGTTTCGAGCAGCCGTATCAGGAGCGGTTATTCCGGATCGGCAAGGAGCTCGAACAGCGGCTGCACGAACACGACATCCATTGGTGGGACAAACAGCTTTCGGAATACGAACCGCTGCCGCATTGGCGGGACCTTGGCGAACTCTGGGAACGCGCGCTCGCCGAGCATTTCAAGGTCAACATCGCGGATTATCCGTTCTGGCTGATCACCGCGCGCAGCATGCAATATTCGTGGGGCGGTAATGTCGGCATCCAGCTTATCAAGGAAGTCGCCGATAACGTCATCGGACACGGCAGCGTGGTGATGAACGAGAGCGCCGCGGCCAAACTCGGCATCGGCGATGGCGATATTGTTGAGGTCGCCTCGCCCCTGAACAGCACGCGCGGCAAGGTCTTATTGTCCGAGGGCATACGTCCCGACACGCTGCTGATGATCGGTCAATTCGACCATTGGGCCACGCCCTTCGCAAAGGATTTTCATACGCCCAGCATGAACGCGCTCATGCCCATGCTGCTCGATCTTACCGACGCGACCGGTTCGAGCGCCGATCTCGTCAAGGTTCGCATCGCGCGGCGGGAGGTAGCGGCATGACCCGCTGGGCGATGGTCGCCGATCTGGAACGCTGCGTCGGGTGCCAGACCTGCACCGCCGCTTGCCGCCACGCCAACGCGACCTCGCCCGCGGTGCAGTGGCGCAAGGTTCTCGACATCGAGGCCGGTTCTTTTCCGCAGGTGAAACGCACCTTCGTTCCCGTCGGCTGCCAGCATTGCGCCGATCCGCCGTGCATGCATGTCTGTCCGACCACGGCGACGCGCCAGCGCGATGACGGCATCGTCACAATCGATTACGACATTTGCATCGGTTGCGCCTATTGCGACGTGGCCTGCCCTTATCAGGCGCGCTTTAAAATCGATGCACCACATTTCGCCTACGGCGACAGCGCGATGCAGAACGAGATCGAGCGCGAAGACCCCCGCCGCCTCAGCGTCGCGCAGAAATGCACGTTCTGCTCCGACCGCATCGATTTCGGGCTCGAAAACGGCGTGACGCCGGGTATCGACCCGCGCGCGACGCCGGCTTGCGTCAACGCCTGCATCGCAACCGCCCTGCATTTCGGGGATATCGACGACCCGGGCAGCAACGTCTCGCGGTTGCTGCGGGAATATAAGAATTTCCGCATGCATGAGGAGGTAGCGACCGAGCCGGGCTTCTATTATCTCTATGACGCGGCCGATCATGCGGCGCATTCCGGGCGCGGGGCGGACACGGCAGCGGCAGCCGATCCCGTCGCCGGGCGCGTTCGCACCCGCGGCGTCGAACCCTGGCATCAGCAACACTGGGACTGGAAGGCGGCGGGGAATTTTCTCTGCGGTGGGGCCGGCAGCGGCCTCTACATCAGCGCCGCGGCCGCGGCGCTGGACGGCTATCCGACCGCCATGCTTGCATTGGCGGCGCTCGGCATCATCGCGATTGGACTGCTGCTGTTGTTGTTCAAGATCGGCCGGCCGCTGCGCTTCATCTATGTCTTGCGGCAACCACAACGCTCCTGGATGTCGCGTGAGGCGTGGATCGTAGGCGTATTCTTTCCAGCCGCACTGATTGCGTTGTGGTTCCAATCGAATGTGCTACTCGCTGTCGCGATGCTGCTGAGCCTGCCCTTCCTGTTCTCGCAGGCAATGATCCTGAAGGAAGCCAAGGGAATCCCGGCGTGGCGCGCACCGCTCATCGTTCCCCTCATCGTCATAACCGGGCTTGCGGAAGGCGCGGGTCTTTTCCTCGCAGCGACTCAGGGTCTTGCGCCGCTCGCTCCATTGGCGCATGGCACGGCGGTCGCTCTTCTAATCCTGGTCGTCGCCAGAACGGGAATTTGGCGAGCCTACCTCAATGCGCTGATAACGACTGGAGCGCCGACGCGCACCATTGAGACGTTGATTTATCTGCGCCCGTGGTTCTTCGCGTTCGGGCTCCTGATCCCCGCGCTGGCGGCGATTGCCGCGTTTTACTTCCCGCCAGCCAGTTCGCCACTCTTTATCGTTGCCGGATTGTCGGCCTTTGCCGGCGGTTGGGCGATGAAATTCATCCTCATCACGCGCGCGGGCTACAATCAGGGCTTTGCACTGGCGCACACGCCGCGGCGCGGCGCAGGTGTCGCGGGTCCACCCGTCAAACCGGGCTGGACGGTGTCGCAAGCAGGATAACGGCGCATGCGCGAGGTTGATTTCAGGACAAGCAACGGATTGCCGATGGCGCCAACGGCCTTTGACCGGGAGGAAAGAGCATGAACACACAACGCGCGGCCCTCAATAACGATGTCTTCATGTTCCAACACGAGATCGAGACGATGCCGCGGGTCAAGCTCGCCGCATTGCAATTCGACCGGCTGAAGAAAACGCTGGAGCGCACCTATGCCAAGGTTCCGGCGGTAAAGCGGAAGTTCGACGCAGCGAACGTCAAGCCGGACGATCTCAAAACTCTTTCCGACATCGCCCGCTTCCCGTTCACGGTGAAATCGAACCTGCGCGAAAATTATCCCTTCGGCTTGTTCGCGGTGCCGCGAGAGCAGATCCTGCGCCTGCATGCATCGTCGGGCACGACCGGCAAGCCGACCGTGGTCGGCTACACCAAGGGCGATCTCGGCACCTGGGCCGATTTGATGGCGCGCTCCATGGCCTGCACGGGCGCCCGGCCCGGCGACATCGTTCACAACGCATATGGTTACGGGCTGTTCACCGGCGGCCTCGGCGCGCATTACGGCGCCGAGCGCCTGGGCTGCACCGTGGTGCCGATTTCAGGCGGCGGCACCGAGCGGCAAGTTGCGTTGCTGCAGGATTTCGGCGCGCAAGTCCTGTGCGCAACACCCTCCTATGCGCTCAATATCGCGGAAGTGGCCGCAGGAATGGGGGTCGATGTTCGCGGCCTGCCGTTGCGCACTGGCATCTTCGGCGCCGAACCATGGAGCGAAGCGATGCGCACCGACATCCAACAGCGGATGGGCATCAAAGCGGTGGATATCTACGGCCTTTCCGAAATCCTCGGTCCCGGCGTCGCCAGCGAATGCCATGTGGCACAGCATGGTTTGCATGGCTGGGAGGATCATTTCCTGTTCGAGATCGTTGATCCGGAAACATTCGAGCCAAAGCCAATGGGCGAAGCGGGAGAGCTCGTGATCACAACGCTGAGCAAGGAAGCGTTACCGATGATCCGCTACCGCACTCGGGACATCACCACGCTCAGCGACGAACCTTGCGCCTGCGGGCGAACACATATGCGCATCATGCGCGTCACCGGCCGTAACGACGACATGCTGATCATCCGCGGCGTCAACGTCTATCCGTCGCAAGTGGAAGCCGTTCTCGTCGGCTTCCCCGGCCTTTCCCCGCATTATCAGATCATGCTTACGCGTGAAGGTGCGCTCGATCACATGACCGTGGAAGTGGAAGCAATGCCTGAATTCACCGGCAGCGAAGCTGATCACAAGAACAAGGCAAGCGAGGTTCGCCACCACATCAAATCGCTGGTTGGGGTGACCTGTGACGTCGACATCAAGATGCCGGGTGAAATCCCGCGCTCACAGGGCAAGGCCGTGCGCGTGAAAGATATGCGCAAGCGTACGCCCTGACGGTATCGGCAGTAACTGCGCCGTTATCGAACGCCGCTATTCTTGTGGGATTGCAAGATCGGAATCCTGCGACCAAGATTCCGGCGGCCGCGGATATTTCTTCAGCAGCCGGTGGACGAGATTGACGTGCTCGGCCTCCTCCTCGACGAACTCTTTGGCCATATCCTTGACCTTCACGTCCTTCGTCGTTTCGACCACATGAGCGAAGAAGGCGAGTGCCTGCTCCTCGCTAGTCAATGCCAATCGCAGCGCGTGCCAAGGAGTCATCAGATAATGCGCCGCGCCGAGATCGGCTTCCTCGGGACTTTCGCCCTTCTTCCATTTCGCCATTTTGCGTGCGTGGACGACAACATCGATATCGCCGGCCTGCCGGCGGATTTCCTCGGCGTGAATGCCTTCGGCACGGGCAAGATCGCGGAAGACTTTCACCAGATCGGGATTGTTGTGCGTCTGCATCTGCTCGGCGAGCAATGTGTAACGCTCCACCGCGTCGGCTTCGATCTGATAGGCGATGGCGAAAAGATCGGCGAGGCTTGCGATCTTCGGCCCGTCCGCGACCGTCATGTCTCGAACTCCCTCTCCAGTTCGGCGAGTTCGGCCGAAGCCTGCCCCATGTGGAGTTGATACGGCCTGCGGTCGCCGCGATAGAGAATGCCGATGTTGAAACCGTCATCGGTCATGATGCGCCGTGACGCCTTTCCCGGATCGTTGGTCGCCTCTACCGGCGCCGGATGCACGAGGTCCTTCCACGCCTTCTCGTCGGGCCGGAAGGTGACACATGGACTGAGGATTTCGATGAACGAAAACCCGGGATGACGAATCGCTTCGACAATGATGCTCGCGGTCTCGTTTGGATTTCCGGAAAAAGCGCGGGCGACGAAATTGGCGCCGGATGCAAGCGCGATGACGAGTGGATGAAACGGCCGCAAGCCGGTGCCCCCGGGCGACAGCGCGGTGTCGAATTCCGGCTCGGTCGTCGGCGACGGCTGGCCCTTGGTCATGCCGTAGATATGGTTGTCCATAACCACATAGGTCATGTCGATGTTGCGCCGACAGGCATGAATAAAATGATTGCCACCGATCGAGTAGCCGTCACCATCACCGCTCGCCACCACCACTGTCAGGTCGGAGCGGGCGACTTTCAGACCGGCCGCCAACGCCAATGAGCGTCCGTGCACACCGTGAAAACCGTAGCAGCTCGTATAAGCGGGGATGCGTGAGGAGCATCCGATCCCGGAAATAACCGCAATCTGTTCCGGCGGCAGACCAAGCTCGGCAAAGGCTCGCGTGAATGACATCAAGACGTGATAATCGCCACAGCCCGGGCACCAGACCGGCTTGATGTCGGATTTATATTCGGCGGGTTTGCAAAGCGGGCGGACTTCGGCGGTCATTGTCAGGAGCTCCAATCCATGATCGCGCGGTGAATCTCAGCCGGCCCGATTGTCAATGGTCCAGGCCGGTGCAGCACGTGTACATCTTTTGGTAAGTCATAATGCGCGCGCAGATAGCGATGAAATTGCGCACTGTGGGTTTGTTCGACGACGAGCACCCGTTTGACACCCTTGAGTGCTGCGGCGAATTGCTCGGGTCGCACCGGCCAAAGCAGCCGCGGTGCGACGAGCTTTACGTTCGCGCCATCGGCGTGCGCCTGCGTAACCGCCTCGCGCGCCGCGCCGGTGAGCGATCCCCAAACGACGACGGCGATTTCGCCATCGCCCTCGATCGTCGCCCAATGGTTGCCGTAATCAAAACGGTCAAGCTTGTCGCGGCGTTTGTCGAGTTGCGCGCGATGGTCAGCGGCGCCGCTGGTCGGCACGCCGCGTTCGGTATGCGTCAGGCCTTCGGCGGTATATTGGCCGCCGAGCGTGCCGGGGATAGCTATTGGCGACACGCTGGCGCCTCCAAGCGCGTAGCGCTTGTAAGGCGCGGCAATTTCAGTTGCCGTCAGTCGCCGTCCAATGAAAGCCACGTCCGCCGGCCGTTCTATGGCGACACGCGCCTGCCCCATGAATTGATCCGAAAGCACGATAGCCGGCACCTGTAGTGCCTCCGCAAGGAACACCGTCCATTGCGTCGTGAACAGACAATCAGCGACCGATTGCGGTGCGAGCACGAGATGCGGCGCATCGCCGTGCAATCCATGGATGGCGACGTTGAGATCGGCCTGCTCGGATTTTGTTGGGATGCCGGTCGACGGGCCGCCGCGCATCACGTCGATTACAACGATGGGAATTTCCGCCGCAGTGGCAAGGCCCAGCGCCTCGATCATCAGCGACAACCCCGGACCCGACGTCGCCGTCAGTGCGGGTACGCCGCCGAAGGACGCGCCGATGATCATATTGATGGAGGCCAGCTCGTCCTCGGCCTGCAACAATGTACCGCCGAGCTGTTGCAGGTTGGGCGCGAGCCATTCGAGAATTTCGGTCGCCGGCGTTATCGGGTAAGCCGCCGCGAAGCGAATGCCGCCGCGCACGGCGCCGAGCGCTGTCGCCTCGTTCCCGGATATGAGCCAGCGCTTGCTCGTGCTTTTCTTGGGCTTATCAAGACGAGCACCCAGATCGATCTGCGCGGCGGCGCCATAGCCCGCATCGACGGCAATCCGATTGGCTTCCACCGCCGCCTTGCCTTTCGCGCCGAAGCGCGCGCGCAGCAGGTCCGACAACACGTTCCTGTCGATGCCAAGCAGCTTCGCCGTGACGCCGAGCGCGATCATGTTGGCGCGGCCGTTCGGCATCGCCTTGGCCATTTCCTTCATCGGAATATCGATCAGCCGCGCGCCCGCGGCCATCGCCGCGGTAACGCTCGGCGGCGCGTCGCCGCCACGCGGATCGCCAATCACGAGCGTAGTGGGCGCGAGCGTAATCTCGGCGTCAAAACGGTGAGCGTTGAGCCAATCAATCGCGACCAGAAGATCGTAACGATCGGCGATACAATCCACCGGCTCGGTGGCGATGCGCAGTAACGCCGCTGCCTCGCCGCCCCTGATCTGCGGCCCGACGCTGCGGGTCAAAATCCCGTACCATCCTGCCGCGTTCGCCGCTTCGAGCAACAAGCCGCCGGCGGTCAATGTGCCGGCGCCACCGCTGCCGACGATTGCAACGGAAATGCTTGTTCGTCCGCCCATGACTTGCCTCACCGCTATCGGATCGGATGCATGTCCCGACAGCAGCAAGTCTGGCTGAAAATGCGGGAATCCAAGTTGATATAAATCAAGTATTGAAGTACGGAATTACGCTATTTGTGCTCTTCAAGCGGAAACAGGGTTCAGCCAGAAAGCCCTCGCCGCCGGAATTGGGCGGTTCGAAACAACCGCACCTACTGGGGAGAGCAAAAGTAATGAGCGAGCAGGCCTTTCGGTGGGTCATGCGCGGTAAGGGCGAACCCCTGGTCGCGGTTGGCTTCGATCCATTCCCCCCGCCTCCCGGCGAAGTCGTCGTCAAGGTCGCCGGCTGCGGCGTCTGCCACACGGATCTCGGATATTTCTACGATGGCGTGCGCACTAAACACGCCTTGCCGCTTTGCCTCGGTCACGAAATCAGCGGTCACGTCGTGGCGGCCGGCGCCGGTGCGGAAAATTGGATGGGCAGGACAGTCATTGTTCCTGCCGTTATCCCATGCGGAAAATGCGATGCTTGCCGTCGCGGCAAAGCGACGATCTGCCCCAATCAGAAAATGCCGGGCAATGACATTCATGGCGGCTTTGCCAGCCATATCGTCGTGCCGGCGACCGGTCTGTGCCCGATCGACGAAGCGAAACTGAAAGCCGCCGGCATCAGCCTCGCCGATGTTTCCGTCATCGCCGATGCGGTCACGACGCCCTACCAGGCCGTGCTGCAATCAGGCGTGCACGAAGGTGATCTTGTCGTCGTCAATGGCGTCGGCGGCGTCGGCGGCTATTGCGCGCAGATCGCCAAAGCCTTCGGCGGTACCGTCGTCGCGATCGATGTTAGTGCGGAAAAACTCGCGGCGCTCGCCGGCGAGACCGCGGCACTCACGCTCAACGCGCGCGAAATTCAGCCCCGCGACCTAAAAGCGGCAATCCAGACTTTCGCCAAGGAGCACGGACTGCGGCAGACGGAGTGGATCATCTTTGAATGCTCGGGCACCAAGGCCGGACAGGAAACAGCCTTCAGCCTTATCAATCATGGCGCGACGCTTTGCATCGTCGGCTTCACAATGGACAAGGTCGAGGTGCGGTTATCCAACCTGATGGCATATCACGCGCGCGCGCTCGGAAATTGGGGCTGCCCACCGGAGCTCTATCCGGCGGCCCTCGATCTCGTTCTGCAAGGCCGTGTGAAGGTCACACCCTTCGTCGAGCAACATCCGTTGAGCGAAATAAATCGCATCTTCGAGGCAGTACATCACGGCGAGATCAAACGCCGCGCCGTCCTTGTCCCGAGCGCCTGAGGAGCCGCGCCATGTCCGTCACCGCCGTTCATGCGTCCCGCCGCCAGATCGAGGCGAAGGATCACAATCTCGTCGCCGACGCAGCGCGCGAAAGCATCAGCAAAGGCGTCGTTTACCAGAAACGGCCGGTCAAGGGCGAGGATGGCAAGCCGATCGCCGGCCTCTACAATGCATGGATCATCCTCGACAATCCCTCGCAGTTTAATTCCTACACCACCGACATGGTGAAGGCGATCATTCTCGCCTTCCGCGCGGCGAGCGCCGCGCGCGATGTCGTCGCCGTCGTTTTCACCGGATCCGGCGACAAGGCGTTCTGCACTGGCGGCAACACCAAGGAATATGCCGAATATTACGCCGGCAATCCGCAGGAATATCGCGGATACATGCGGCTCTTCAACGACATGGTCTCAACCATCCTCGCCTGCGACAAGCCGGTCGTTTGCCGTGTCAACGGCATGCGCATCGGCGGCGGGCAGGAAATCGGCATGGCCTGCGATTTCTCCCTCGCGCAGGACCTTGCCCGTTTCGGCCAGGCTGGGCCGAAGCACGGATCGGCTCCGATCGGCGGCGCAACCGACTTCCTTCCCGTCGCCATCGGAGCCGAACGTGCCATGGCAGCGTGCGTACTGTGCGAGCCATTCTCCGCACACGAGGCGTATTTCACCGGCATGATCACCGACATCGCCCCGGCGCTCAAGATCGACGGAAAATTCGTCGCCAATCCGCTGGTGGAGATAAGCCGTGTCACCGACGAATTCGGCCGATTGGTTTTTGGGAAGCCGAAGACAGGCGACGCGCTGAAGGCGGGCCAGGATTTGATCAAGCGCGGGAGCGTCGATTTGTCCGCGCTCGACGAGAAGGTCGAGTCGCTGTGCACCAAGCTGCTCTACACCTTCCCCGATTGCACCACCAAGACCGTCGAGGAACTGCGCAAGCCGAAGCTTGATGCCTGGAATCGCAACAAGGAAAATTCACGCGCCTGGCTCGCGCTCAACATGATGACCGAAGCGCGCGCGGGGTTCCGCGCCTTCAATGAAGGCACCAGGGAAACCGGGCGCGAAGTCGACTTCATCGCGCTGCGGCGCGCGTTGGCCGATAATACGCCGTGGAGCGACGCGCTCACCGACAGCATCCAGCCGCGGGCGAAAAAGCCATGACCTCCCCGCTCAAGGTCTGGATCGAGGCGGAAGGCCGCCTGCTACGGCTGCGGTTGAGCAAGCCGAAGGCGAACCTGATCGATGCCGGAATGATTGCGGCGCTCGACCGCGCGCTTGCCGAGCATCTCAGCAACGCCCATCTCGGCGCCGTGCTGCTCGATGCGGAGGGGCCGCACTTCTCCTTCGGCGCCAGCGTCGAGGAGCACTTGCCTGATCAATGTGCGGTCATGATTGCGGGTCTGCATCGCCTAATGCTGCGCATGGTCGAGTCGCCGGTGGCAATCCTGGTCGCGGCGCGCGGCCAATGCCTCGGTGGCGGCCTCGAAGTCGCTCTCGCCGGGCATCTGATGTTTGTCGCCCCCGACGCCACCCTCGGCCAGCCGGAAATGAAACTCGGCGTCTTCGCGCCGGCCGCCTCCTGCCTGTTGCCGGAGTTGATCGGGCCGATGCGCGCTTTTGATCTGCTGATCTCCGGCCGCAGCATCAACGGCCAGGAGGCCACAACGCTCGGCATCGCCAAGGAAGCAACACCCGATCCCGAGCGCGCGGCGCTTGCCTACTTCGACGAGCATCTCAAGCCGAAGAGCGCGAGCTCGCTGCGCCACGCGGTGCACGCCGCGCGCGGCGATTACGTCGCCCGCGTAAAGGCGAAGATCGCCAGCGTGGAGCGGCTTTATCTCAACGAATTGATGGCCACGCACGACGCGGTGGAAGGGCTTGAAGCCTTCATCGCCAAACGACCGGCAAAATGGGAGCACCGCTGACCATGCCCACCACAGCCGACATCGTTGCCCGCGCAACACAACTCTTCGACGATCTGAATTTCAGCGCCGCCCGCGAATGGAAGGCGGCCAAGTCCGGCCGCAAGGTTGTGGGGTTCATGCCGATCTATGTGCCGCGCGAAATCATCCACGCCGCGGACATGCTGCCGCTTGGCATCGTCGGCGGCGGCGACCAACTCGAAGTCATCCACGGCGACGCCTATTACCAGAGCTACATTTGCCGCATCCCGCGCTCGACCATCGAGCTTGGCGTGTCGGGCCGGCTAGATTTTGTCGAGGGCATGCTCTTCCCGTCGATCTGCGACGTGATCCGCAACCTCTCCGGAATGTGGAAGCTGATGTTTCCCGGCGTCTATTCGCGCTATTTCGATGTGCCGCAGAACTACCGCGACGACATCGGCGGCAATTACTACATTAACGAGCTAGCCGAACTGCGCGAGGATCTCGGCAAGTTGCGCGGTAAGCCGATTACCGACGACGAACTGCGCAATTCGATCAAGCTCTACAACGAGAACCGCCGCCTAGTGCGCGAGCTTTACGCCTTCCGGGCTGAGAAGCCCTGGCAGGCGCCGGCGGCGGAAGTCTATCTCCTTCTCCGCGCCGGTTTTGTGCTTCCGGTCGAGCAGCACACCGAGATGCTACGCGATTATCTTGCCGCTGCGCGCGCCGAGGAACGGCCCAAGCGCGACAACTGCCGCGTCGTGCTCACCGGTGTCTTTTGCGAGCAGCCGCCGCTCAACCTCATCAAGTCGCTGGAACTCGCCGGCTGCTATGTGGTGGATGACGATCTCCTGCTGGTAACGCGCTGGCTCACCGCCGAAGTGCCAGTCGATGGCGACCCAATGAAGAATTTGGCGCTCGCCTTTCTGCATCATTCCGAATCGACGGCGGCGAAATACGAGCCGGACCAGAAGGAAAAGGGCCAGCATCTTGTGCGCGCGGTCAAGCGCACCGGCGCCGAGGGTGTCATCTTCGCCTGCCCGAGCTTTTGCGACCCCGCGCTCCTCGACCGGCCGATCCTTCAACATGTTCTGAAAGATGCCGGCATCCCCTACATTGCCTTCAAGTACGCCGAAAATTCCGGCCAGATGCAGCCGATCCGCGAGCAGGCCGGCACTTTTGCGGATTCCATCAAACTGTGGAGCGGAACATGACGACAGTCATCGTCACACCCAAAGTGGCCGCCAAGGAAATTGAAAAAGACGCTTCCATGGTGAAGCAGAAGGAAATGATGGCGGCGCATTACGACCGGCTGACCAACGCGCCGAAGACCGGCGAGAAGGTGTGCAACACCTTCGTTCCCGGCAATCTCAACGAACTCATTATGTGCTTCGACCTCGCCAACAACTTGCCCGAGGTCAACGCCATCCAGAGCGGGCTGCGCCGCCAATCCGGCGCCTACGTTCTCGAAGCGGAAAAGATCGGCCATTCCGAGGACGTCTGCACCTACGTTAAGTCCGACATCGGCATGATGGCGAAAGGCAATATCGGGCCGAACGGCAAGCGCATGCCCGATCCTGACGTGCTGTTGCTCTCCTATACCGGCTGCTTCACCTTCATGAAATGGTTTGAGCTACTGCGCGAACAATACAAGTGCGAGACCATCATGCTGCACACGCCCTACATGGGCGACGGCAAGATCACGCCGAACATGATCGAGTACATGGTCAAGCAACTCAAGGAAGAGGTGATTCCGAAACTCGAGCGTATCTCCGGTGTAAAGTTCGACATCGACCGGTTGCGTGAATATCTGAAGAAATCGGCCAAGGCCGAGGACAATCTCGTCCGCGTGCTGCAGACGGCGAAGAACAAGCCATCGCCGATCGACGCCTATTTCGGCGGCATCTATTACATCGGGCCGATCTTCGGCGCTTTCCGCGGCACCGACGACGCCATCGAGTATTACAACTTCTTGCTCGCCGAAGTGGAAGATCGCCTCGCCAAGGGTCAAGGCCCGGTGACGCCGGACGGCGACATGGGCAAGGAAAAATATCGCCTCGTTGTCGAGGGGCCACCCAACTATACGAACTTTCGCCAGTTCTGGAAAATGTTCTACGACGAAGGTGCAGTGGTCGTCGCATCAAGCTACACCAAAGTCGGCGGCGTCTACGATTTTGGCTTCCGTCACGATCCGAGTAAACCGCTAGAGACGCTCGCCGAATATTGCCTCGGCGTCTACACCAACCGCAATCTGCCGATGCGCATCGAGATGCTGACGAATTACATCAACGAGTATCAAGCGGACGGACTGCTGATTAATTCGATCAAGAGCTGCAACAGCTTCTCGGCCGGCCAATTGCTCATCATGCGCGAAGTGGAAAAGCGCACGGGCAAGCCGGCGGCGTTCGTGGAATCCGACCTCGTCGATCCGCGCTATTTCTCCGCGGCCAACATCAAGAACCGGCTCGAAAGTTATTTTCAGATGATCGAGCAAAAGCGCGCCGGCACGCGCG
Organism: Hyphomicrobiales bacterium; assembly: GCA_016210825.1. Taxonomy (GTDB): domain Bacteria; phylum Pseudomonadota; class Alphaproteobacteria; order Rhizobiales; family Xanthobacteraceae; genus JACQTM01. The sequence continues at coordinate 13 of JACQTM010000354.1, read as the reverse complement.
ATGCCGCTTAAGG
>JACQTM010000353.1 GCA_016210825.1 Hyphomicrobiales bacterium | reverse complement strand
GGCGTGAAGATCATCGGCCTTTCGGTCGATCCGCTCGACCGCCATGCCGGCTGGGCGGCCGACATCAAGGATACGCAGGGCTTCGCGCCGAACTACCCGATGATCGCCGACACCGATTTCAACGTCTCCAAGCTTTACGGCATGCTGCCGGCGAGCGTCTCCGGCGACCCGTCGAAGCGCACGCCCGCCGACAACCAGACGGTGCGCAACGTTTTCGTGATCGGACCGGACAAGAAGATCAAGCTGATCCTCGTCTATCCGATGACCACCGGCCGCAACTTCGACGAGGTACTGCGCGTCATCGACTCCCTGCAATTGACGGCGAAGCACAAGGTGGCGACGCCGGTGAACTGGAAGCAGGGCGACGACGTCATCATTGCCGGCTCGCTCAATGACGAGGACGCCAAGAAGGCGTTTCCGAAGGGATGGAAATCGCCTAAGCCCTATATCCGCATCGTTCCACAACCGAACTGAGCTTCGAGCTCGAAGGCGTAACAATCAAGGGCGCGGTCAAGGCCGCGCCCTTTATCGTTTCGAAACCTCTCTTCTCAGCCCGCCCGACTTGTGGCAAGCGAACGATTATCGTCGTGCCTGCACGGGACATTTCAATGCGCCAGGATACACCGCCGGCCTTCGCCGAATTGCTTGATATCAAGATCACTCATTTCGCCCTCGATCGTATCGAGGCGGAACTGCCGGTGCGCCAGGAGCTCGGCAACCGCAACGGCAACATGCATGGCGGCGCGGTGATGGCGTTCGCCGACGATCTCGGCGGCGGCGCGACAATCGCCAACCTGCCCGAGGGCGCGACCACCGCGACGATCGAGAGTAAGACGAATTTCTTCGCCGCCATTCCGGTCGGCGACGTAGCCAAGGCTGAATGCACACCGTTGCATCGCGGGCGCACCACGATGGTATGGCAATCCAGGATCACGCGCGGCGACGGCAAGCTCGCCGCGATCGTCACGCAGACACAGTTGGTCATTCCGGGAAAGTTTAGCGCGAAGGCTTAAGTTCACGCTTTCGGCCGCAGATCGACGACGCGGCGCGCCTTACCGGTGGAACGCTCGATCTTTCCCGGGTCATTGACCACGACCCCGACGCCAATGCCGATGGTGCTGCGGATATGTGCGGTGAGTATCCGCGCCTGTGCCGCCCGTGCCTCGGCGTCCGCGTGATCGTGTTTCGCTTCCACAAGGAGACGAATGGCGTCGAGACGGCCATCGCGCCGCAACTCGATTTGGTAATGCGGCGCCAAGCCATCGCAACTCAGCAGCGCCTCCTCGATCTGGGTCGGAAAGACGTTAACCCCGCGAATGATCATCATGTCATCGGAGCGGCCGGTTACCTTTTCCATGCGCCGCATGCCGCGCGCGGTGCCGGGCAAGAGCCGCGTCAGGTCGCGAGTGCGGTAGCGGATCACCGGCATGCCGATCTTGGTCAGCGAGGTGAAGACGATTTCCCCTCGTTCGCCATCCGCCAGCACCACCCCGGTCGCCGGATCGATGACTTCCGGATAGAAATGATCCTCCCAGATATGCAGGCCGTCTTTTGTCTCCACGCATTCGTGCGACACACCGGGACCGATCACTTCCGACAAGCCATAACTATCGATGGCGTCGATATCGAAGGCGCTCTCGATTTCCGCACGCATGGAATTGGTCCACGGCTCCGCCCCGCAGATGCCGATCTGGAACGATGCCGCCCGCGGATCGAGACCGCGGGCGCGAAATTCATCGAGAATGACGAGCATGTAGGACGGCGTCGCCATCAGGATATCTGGTTTGAAATCGACGAGAAGCTGCACCTGCCGTTCGGTCATGCCGCCGGATACCGGAATGACGGTGCAGCCGAGCCGTTCGGCGCCGTAATGCATGCCAAGCCCGCCGGTGAACAAGCCATAGCCGAAGGAGATATGAATCATCATTCCTGGGCGGCCGCCGGAGGCACGGATACAGCGCGCGATGATATTCGACCATGTGCCGATATCGGCGGCGGTGTAACCGACCACGGTCGGTTTACCGGTCGTGCCCGAGGATGCATGGACGCGCGCAATTTGTTCGCGCGGCACGGCGAACATGCCGAAGGGATAATTTTCGCGAAGATCCGCCTTGGTGGTGTAGGGAAATTTGGCAAGGTCTTCGATGGTACGAAAATCGTCCGGATTGACCCCGGCGGCTTCGAATTTTCGCCGGTATGCCGCGACATTGTCGTAGGCATGTCGCAAAGACCATTTTAAGCGCGCGGTCTGCAATGCGATCAGCTCATCGCGCGAGGCCTTTTCGATGGGCTCGAGGCCAAAGGGCGTGTATCTGGATTTATCGAGCATCGTTGTCCCGATTGGCCTTGTTTCGTCTAGTCTTGCTGGACTAACTATGTTGAATGATCAAACGATCGTCCGGGGCCGCGCGATCGTTGGGGATCCAACTATGGACGCAAAAGCGTCAAGTGACAAAGCGGCAGACGCGCTCAGCCACGCCGGCTTGCCGGCGGTAACGGCCGCCGCCTGGCTGCAAGGTCCTCCACCGATCTCCCGAGACTACGCGCGGGATGCCGCTGCATTTACACAGTTCTGGCGAGCCGGCGCGGAATTGCGCGCCAAGCTGCCGCCCAAGGGCAAGCGTAACGATGCGCAGGCGGCGGCGAGTGAAATGTTGCATCGTGTCGAGCGGCAATCACGAGAGGAATTCCTCGGCAGCCATGTCGAGGCGGTCTATCGTGGGCTCACCGCCGACTATCGCAATTTCGTGCGCATCGAGCAGCTTGTTTTCGATGCGGCTGCATTGATGCCTGGCCTCACCCCGAGCCGCGAGGTTTTGGCGCGCGATAGCGAATATCCGTTGAAAGACCAGGATGGTCTAGCGGTCGATCAGGGCATTTTCCTCGCTCATATTTTCGCGCATCAAACCGCTGGCCGTCATCTTTTGCACGCGATGATGC
>JACQTM010000357.1 GCA_016210825.1 Hyphomicrobiales bacterium | reverse complement strand
CCGCAAAGCTGATGAAGCTTTGTGAGATGGAGGGCTTTAAGACCCTCGATCAGCTACTGCGACACGCCGCCACCGACAGCGTGTGTCCGGCCATCTGCATGACGGAGGGTTGCGACCACACGACTGAGATGGAGCCGGATCAAGACCACGGCTATTGCGAGGTCTGTGGCGGCAACACCGTCACCTCGGCGCTCGTGCTCGCCGGCCTGATCTAGGAGGCCGACATGCAGTTCCGCAACTACTACCGCTGCGCTCGCTGCAGCAACGAGTGGACGGACGTGTGGTCCGCGCAATGCGACGACGACTGTCCACACTGCGGCGCCCGCCACATGTCGCCATACAAGAGCGAGGACGTTGAGGAGGGCGAGGATGAATAAAATCGCGCTTCTCAACGATCTCTTCCGCAGGAGCTTTTCCGGCGGCAAGGTCGTGATGACCGCGGGCGTCGACGCCCTTCCCGACATGGTGAAAGCCGCCGTGCTGCAGAAAGTCGCCACCTTCGACGCGTTCACCGACGACAATGACCCCTACGCGGAACATGACTTCGGCAGCTTCGAACTCGTGGGACGGAAGTTCTTTTGGAAGATCGATCTGTACGATCGCGAGCTGCAATACGGATCGGAGGACCCGGCCGATCCGGAAATGACGACCCGCGTCCTGACGGTGATGCTTGCAGACGAGTATTGACCCCGCACCTTGCGGGGTCTTTTTCTGCTGGGAATTCGAGGAGAATTGAATCAAAGCAGGTCGAGGAATTCGGCCACGGTAAGACCGGCCTGGGTGATGATGCCGCGCAGAGTTCCGCGCTTGAGATCGGTGCCGCTGTGGATCGGCACGGTGACCTTCCGGGCCGGGTCGCGCGAATGGATGAGGCGACAATGGCTGCCAGAGGTTCGGGTTGCCACAAATCCGGCCCGCTCAAGAACGCGGATGACGTCTCTGGCCCTCAGCGACGGCAGCCGCTGGTTCATGCCGCCAGCGTAACGGTGACTTCACGGATGCGCGGAGGCTCGCCATTGGGGATCGGTTCGCCGCGCGCAGTGCAGTCTTCAAGCACCAAGCGGATGGCATCTTCGGCCATGGCCAGCGCCTCGCGCTCGTCTTTTCCATACGTGACGATCTCGGGAAGTGAAGGCACACGCACGGTAAAGCCGCCCTCTTCTTCAGGTTCGAGTACGACGGCGAAGGTGCGCTTCTGATCCACAGCGATGTGTCTTTTCATACCGAATTATAAACCAATCGTACGGCATTCTCCTGTACTGTCAATGAAGGCGATTGGCGTCCCCATGCTCATCCTTGCCAACGCATACTGAGCCTGGCGGGTGGCTTTTTATTTGGCGCGCGACGGCCTGCAGAAAAAGTTATCATCACTCCGTTGACGCATCGGTATGGGTACCGCTATCCGGGTTCACAGATGTTGGCTTTGTGTATTCAAGGGCAGTGCGGCCGTCTAAGCCCAGTTCGATGGCTGCCGCACGCACTTTACGTGCGAATAGCGACTGCGGTGCATACATGAGCTTTATGGTCTACTCCTTGATACCCCTTCGCCTCCCGGCTGATGCAATGCCAATTAGGAATGTTCAAGAGCGTAGGCGAGAGCCATCTACGTCGGGGTCCCGCGCGAATATGCTCGTTACTATAATGAGCTCAGAACGCATTAGTCATTGAACAAGGATGCACCGGTCTCTCGCCCGGCGCAGCGGATCGGACGCATTCAATCAAACGCGCTTCTCAATGGACTTCATCAGCCAGTATGTCCGAGCTTAGGTTTTCGGCGCACACAGAGACTATGGGTCTAATACGTGCTTTTCATGCCTCAGACCCAATTGCCAAGCGTTCCGGAACTAAGGTTTAATCGTTGGAAGCAAAGGGAGGAAATGATGATCAAGCAGCCATTTAGCTCACTTCTTATCTCAGCCGCACTTGCTGGAAGTCTTCTCGTCAGTACCCCGGGTACACTTTACGCCGCCGACAAGGTGATCAAGATCGGCGCGCTGTTTCCAATGTCAGGCCCCGGTTCCTATTTCGGCGCACAGGACAAGCAAGGCATTGAACTTGCCATTGAGCAGATCAACAAGACCGGAATTAACGGTTACAAGCTTGAAGTGCAATTCGAAGATTCGAGTTGCAGCCCGTTGCCGGCAACCCAGGCTGCCAAACGCTTGCTCGAACAATACAAGCCTAACGTTGTAATCGGCGAAGAATGCTCGGACGCGACGCTTGCGATCATGCCGCTTATGGAGCAAGCCAAAATTCCGTTCCTGAACGCCGGATCGTCGTCGATCAAAGTCACCGAGCCGGGCAATCCCTGGACATTCCGAATTATGCCGAACGAGGTGATGCAGGGCGTCGACATCGCAACGAATGCCTATAAAAAACTCAACGCCCGCACCGCGGTACTCCTTTATGAGAACACCAACGCAGGCATTGGCAATGCGAAGGTCTTCTCCGACACATTCACTAAGCTTGGCGGCAAGATTCTCGCCGACATCGGCTTTGGCCGCGACGTCAACGACTTTACCTCGATCGCGACGCGCATCGCCGGCGTCGGCAAGGTGGACGTCATTCCTACCTATACACTCGAAGGCCAGGGACTGAAGATTACACAAGCGCTCGCACAGGCCGGCGTAACCAAAGGTGGCGGCGGACAATCCATCCAACTCGGGACGATCTGGCTGCCGTTCGGCTTCGAACAGAAAGCCGGCAAGGCCTCGCTCGGTTATGTTCGCATCGTCCAATTCGATCCCACCGACAAGCGTGAGATCGTCCGTGGTTTCGGCCAGGCTTTCAAGGCCAAGTACAACCAAGATCCCACGCACATTAACGCCCACGCGTACGATCAGATCATCCTCATCGCCGATGTCGTCCGTCGCGGAGCCAAAGACGCTCAGTCCATTCGAGATGGCCTCGCGGCAACCAAGGCCTTTTCGGGAGTAACGGGAAGCGTCGAGTTCGACAAGACGAACCAGAACATTAAGATGGACACGATCCATTACATGGAAACGCTGCCGGATTTGTCGTGGAAAGCCCTAGGCTGGAATTGATTCGTCCGGCATGCTTACTGTCCTTCTCCAGCAGGGGATCAACGGCATCGTTGTGGGAAGCCTCTACGTGCTTGTCGCGTTGGGGCTCACCCTCATTTACGGCGTGCTGGTCCAGATCAACTTTGCTCACGCCGACATCGTGACGTTGGGCGCATTTGCCGCCTATTTCTTCACCCATGCTTTCGGCGGCAGCTATCTCGCCAGCATCGGCATCGCCCTGGTCGTGGGAGGCGCGCTGGGTTGGTTGATAAATGCCGCCATTTTTGCGCCACTGCGTGATCGCGGCAGCGAATTACTTCCACTGATCGCGACCATCGGCGTCTCGATCATGCTTCAGAACGCAATGTTGGCCTGGTTCGGGCCGATCCCCTATGCGTTCGACACACCCTATAGCGAACACGTCATCCGCATCGGAAGCACGTTCTTCACCGTGCAGAGCGTGCTAATTATCATCGTCTCGACCACCACCATTGGGCTGCTCTATGCATTCATGAAATTCACGTTTCTGGGCAAGGCGCTGCGCGCGGTCTCGCAGGACCGCGAAACGGCCGGACTGATGGGCATCAATCCGAACTATCTCATCATGCTGACATTCGTAATCGCTTCGGCGCTCGCTGGCATGGGCGGCGCGCTTCTCGGTCCGGTATTGGTGATGACGCCGTTTGCCGGTACTTCGGTGATCGTCAAGGCGTTTGCGATCGTGATCATCGGCGGCTTCGGAAACGTCGAAGGGACGATCATTGCCGGATTGCTTGTCGGACTGATCGAGAGCTACACGACCCAATTTCTCGACCCCGGCCTTATCGACATTGTCGTCTTCGCGCTATTGTTGCTGATGCTTGCCGTGCGCCCAACAGGGCTCATTGCCGAGAAGCGCGAAGAAAATGTCTAATCCCGAAATCGCTGAGCAGCCGATAACGTCGATGGCAAATTCCATCCTGACGTCCCGCCGCTTCTGGCTCATCCTTGCAGCGATTGTGATCAGTCTTCTGCCAATGATTTTCACCGATTCATATTGGCGAACGAACCTCATCGTCTGCGCGATCAACGTCATGCTGGCGATCGGCCTCGATTTTATCATCGGATATGCGGGCCAGCTCAACCTCGGCCAGTCTGCGTTCTACGGAATCGGCGCCTATGTCTCGACGCTGTTGATCACGAAGCTCGGAGTGCCGTTCTGGATCGCCTTTGGCTGCGGTGTTCTGCTTTCAGGGATTGCAGGCATGCTGCTGTCGCTTTTCGGGGTGCGATTGCGCGGCCATTATCTCGCCATCGCCTCGCTGGGATTCGCGGTGATCACCTATCAAATCCTGCTGAACTGGATCAGCCTAACCCAAGGTCCGCTCGGCATCTACGCAATCCCGCCGCCTCCGGCATTGCGGCTTGCGGGATTGCCGATAATCGAATTCAGCAACCTCGCCAATCTATTTTATCTCACGGCAGGCTTCGCGCTGCTCATTTATGTGCTCCTCGACCAATTGGTTCGGTCGCCGATTGGCGAGACCTTGACTGCAATCCGCGAAGATGAGGTGTCAGCTGCCTCGCTAGGGATTAATTGCCAAAAATGGAAGGTGTTCGCCTTCGCGATTGGATCCTCGATCGCCGGGGCCGCTGGCTGCTTCTACGCAAGCTTCGTCGGCACACTTGTGCCTGATGCCTTTTTCATCACCGAATCCTTCACCATTCTGGCAATGGTGATTGTCGGCGGCATGGGCACGCTAATCGGTCCGGTATTCGGGGCGATCTTGCTCACGGTGCTGCCGGAACTTCTGCGCGGCATCGGGGACCTGCGCCTCATCGTCTACGGCGTAGCGGTCACGCTCGTCGTCTTGTTCATGCCCGGGGGGATGGTGCAGGCAGCCCGTCTCACGGCCGCACGTGTCCGTCGCGTCGTCCGCGGCGCCGGGACGGAAGCGACGACGTGACTGCGGACACGCTATCGACCAAGAATTCGCCGTATCCTTCGACCGATGCGGCTGTTCTTTTCCGTGCCGAGGGCCTGCACAAGAGCTTCGGCGGCGTCAGGGCCGTGCGCGATATCTCGCTCGCCATTCCCGCGGGCACAGTGTTCGCCATCATCGGCCCGAATGGCGCCGGAAAGTCGACCCTGCTCAACTTGATGAGCGGCATCTACCAGCCGGATGCCGGCAGCATGGTGTTCGATGGAATTGATCTTGTCGGTCTGCCCGCGCATCGCCGGGTTCGGTACGGTCTTGCCCGGACATTTCAGAAGATTCGCTTGTTCAAGCAGCTTTCGGTTATCGACAACGTGGTGGCGGGTTTTCACATCCATCATGACATCCCCGCTTGGCAATACGTGCTGCACGGTTCGGCCTTCCGCCGCGATCATGCCCGTTGCCGGGATGAAGCAGAGAAACTGCTGGCCTTTATCGGCCTCGATAAGCGCGCCCATTTGCTCGCCGGCTCGCTCTCCTATGGAGAGCAACGCATGCTCGAAATCGCTCGCGCATTGGCGACGACGCCGCGCCTGTTGTTGGTCGACGAGCCGGCGGCCGGGCTCAACGCCGCCGAGGTCGAGACGTTGCTCGACCGTGTGGGGATGCTGCGCGTGCAGGGCGTCACCGTGGTCGTCGTCGAACATAATATGGACCTCGTCATGAAGGTCGCCGACCGCGTGCTGGTTATGGATTACGGCCAGTATCTGTTCGAGGGCAGCCGCGCCGAGGTTCAGGCGCACCCGGCCGTGATCGCCGCTTATCTTGGAGCAGACTTCCAGTGACCGAGCTGCTTGCAACCGATGGTCTTGAACTTGCCTATGGTCAAACACCGGCATGCCGTGACATCACGTTTCATGTCGATGACGGAGAGATCGTCACTTTGATCGGAGCGAACGGCGCCGGCAAGTCGACGACGTTGCGCGCAATTGCCGGCGCACTTCTTCCGCGCGCCGGCACCATTCGTTTTCGCGGGCAGGACATCACGCGTCTGCCGTCATACGAACGTACCCGGCTAGGCATCGCGCTGGTCCCGGAGGGCCGACGCGTCTTTCCCTTTCTGACCGCGCGCGAAAACCTGGAGCTCGGTGCCTTCAAGTATCGCAATGATAAAGCGAAGGTCCGCGCGCTGATCGACAAGGTCTTCGCCATGTTCCCACGGCTGAGCGAGCGTGCCTCGCAGAATGCCGGTACGCTCAGCGGCGGCGAGCAACAGATGCTGGCTCTTGGCCGCGCAATGATGTCGGAACCATACCTGCTTTGTCTCGACGAACCCTCGCTCGGACTTGCGCCGATGATCGTCCAGGACATCTTCCGCACGATCCGATCAATCAACACTGCCGGAACTAGCGTGCTTTTGGTCGAGCAGAACGCGCGCTATGCGCTCGCGACCGCAAGCCGCGGCTACGTGCTGCAGACCGGTTCGATCATCGCCAGCGGACCGTGCGCGACGCTCAAGGAGGATGAACGTGTGCGGCACGCCTATCTCGGCCGCAGCGCGGTAGAGGGTGTCTCGGAACGAGTTTCGCGATGAATGCATCGATCCTTGCAGGCAAGGTCGCCGTCGTCACCGGCGCCGGCAATGGAATCGGCCGTGCGATCTCGACCACGTTTGCTGCTGCCGGGGCGGCAGTCGTCGGTGTTGATATCGACGACAAAGCCGCAGCCGCAACGGCACGGACGATCGCTGAGACCGGCGGCCGATCGCTCGCGTTGCGCTGCGACGTCAGCGTGGAAGCCGATATCCGCGCTGTGATCGAAGCATCGCAGTCGGCTTTCGGCGCGATCCGCATCCTGGTTAACGCAGCGGCGACCGACGATCCGAACGGCACGGTGCTGGACCTCGCCCCGGTCGAGTGGGAACGCGTCTTTGCCGTCAACGTGACCGGCGCCTACCTGATGAGCCGGGCGGTTCTGCCCGTGATGATCGCAGCTGGCGGCGGCAGCATCATCCACATTACCTCGCAACTCGGCCGCGTCGGTGCGCCCAATCGTCCGGCCTATTGCGCGAGCAAAGGGGCGCTCATTCAGCTGGCGAAGGCCATGGCGGTCGATCACGCGTCACAAAACATTCGGGTCAATGCATTGTCTCCCGGCGCGGTCGAAACACGGCGCCTCGTGCTGCGCTTTGGCGACATGGCGGAGGCACGGCGGATTGCCGGGCCGAAACATCTGCTTCAGCGGCTCGGCCAGCCCGAGGAAATTGCGCAAGCCGCGCTGTTTCTCGCCAGCGACGCCGCAAGCTTTATGACCGGCGCCGACTTGCTGATCGACGGCGGCTACACGGCAACCTGATTCGTCCAAGTCGTGCGGCTAGCGGCCAAGGATCGCCGTCACCATCGCGCGCGGATCGCGCGTGGGCCAGGCGCCGACGTCGGCTGCATGGAAGAAATCGGCAAGATGGCGGTTGAACGCAGCCGGTTCTTCGAGATTGATCGTGTGTCCTGCATTCGGCATCACGACCAGCCCGGCGGTCGGGATCGTGTGCTTCATCAGGATGCCGGGCTCAAGACATGGCCAATCCTCATCACCGGTCATGATCAGTGTCGGCACCGTGATGGTCTTCATCCTGTCGACGAGGTCGAATAGGGAAGGGCGCCGCTTCTGCACACCGCGCATCGTTAGCGCCGACCCCTCCGTCGAGTGCTCTTTGAGCTGATCGGCGAATTCCTTCCAGCCGCGTGGGTCCTTGTTCTGAAATTGCACGCGCGTGGGACCAAGCGCGTAGGCCTCGGCCGCCTTGACCATGCCTTGCGTTTCGAAACCTTTGGCCGCGGCCTCGGCCTCCTCGGCGAATTGCGCCCGCTTATCCGGCGCGGCGCCGTAACCACATCCCGCGATCACCAATGAGCGCGCGCGTTCCGGATAAGTGAAACCAAAATGCAAGGTTGCAAATCCGCCCATCGAAAATCCGACAATATGGGCTTTGTCTATTTTCAGCGCGTCGAAGACGGCGCGAATATCGTCGCGCGCGCGTTCCTGTGAATAACGATCGCCGTCCTTCGGAACGTCGGAAGGTGGATAGCCACGCGCGTTGTAGGTTATGCAGCGGTAACGCTGTCCGAAATGGCGGACCTGCGGCTCGTAGGAGCGGAAATCGCCGGCGAATTCATGCACGAAGACGATTGGGATTCCACGTCCCACGTCCTCATAATAGAGTTTGACCCCGTCATCGGTCGTCAGGTGCGGCATGTGTTCCTCTCAAACTTAAATCAGAAGCTTTGAGCCCGGGCCGACAGCCCGGCGTCGATGATGACGACCGAACCGCTGGTGTATCCGGAACGATCGGAGGCCAGGAATGCGATTATCGCTCCAATTTCCTCCGGCGTGGATGCGCGCCCGAAAGGCAGCGGCTTGAACAAGTCGCGCCAGTTTTCGGCGTTACCGGTCCGGTCCTGCGCTTTCTTCCGCATGAGGCCCACGAGGCGATCGGTGGAAACCGGACCAGGACTCACAGCTACGACCCGGATGCCGTCCCGCGGGCTTACACTGCCGAGGGATTGGCTGAGCGCAGTCAGCGCGGCATTACCAGCAACCCCGCAGATATATTCGGGATCGTGCGTCTGCGCCGCATTGCCGACGACATTGATGATCACGCCGGACCCGCGCGCCTTCATCAGCGCGTAAAAGGCGCGGCACATGTTGATGTAGCCGAAAACTTTGAGATCCCAGGCCTTGCGCCAAGTCACTTCGTCGACATCGAGAAGCTTGCCACCGGGGATTGCGCCTGCATTGTTCACCAAAATGTCGATACCGGGGAAATCTTTCGCTAATTGATCGACTTTTTTGCTGTCAGACAGATCGGCGGCGACAGTGTCGACTTTCACATTTGCCTTGCGAGCGATTGCGCCCTTGGCAGCGTCGAGATCGACAGCGGTGCGGGCCACCAGAATGAGATTGCATCCCTCGCCGGCCAGCGTTTCGGCGGCGGCGCGGCCAATGCCCTTGGAAGCGCCGGTGATCAATACGGTTTTGCCTGCCAGCTTCAGGTCCATAAGAGACATCCTTGGAGAAACGGGTGGTGCGGCCCGATTAAATGGAAAGCCAAAATCTGGCCGCGGGGGAGTTTGATATCTAAACTATGACGAAAGCCCGGAACAGGCACAAGTGTGCGTGATGCCGTTCAGGCTTGCAATTTGCGTTGCGCCGCGACCATCCGGTTTATGCCTTCGTGATGATCGATCTTGGGAGCAAACCCGAAATCGCGCTGTGCCGGGCCTATGTCGAGGGGTCCGCGCGCAGCCCGTGAGCGGGCGTTGTCGACCGCGAGCCGCACCGGCGTTCCATCGTTTGCGGCTGCATTGGCGAGGTCTTCGAGAGTGACCTGTTCGGGATACGCGATGAAATAAAAGAGCTGCTGGCGCTGGTCGGAGAAGCACGCGGCGACGGCCGCATCGGCGGCGTCGTCGACATAGATATACGGCCAGTCCGTCGTGGGCGCGACCGATGCAGGACTGCCGTGGAGGGCCGCCGTGACGATGTCGTCGACAACAAACGAGGTCTGCCGCCCGGGTCCGTAAATGCTGGTAAAGCGAAGCGAGCAAAGATCGAGCGGGACACGACGCCACAATCCGCGCAGCACCATATCCACTGCTGCCTTGGAGCAGCCATAGGCGCTTGTCGGGCGCAACGGGTAATCGTCGCCGATTGGATCGGATTCATAAAAGTCACCGAGCGCAGACACCGATGAGCAATAAATGAAAGTCTTCACCCCGCTTGCGAGTGCCGCCTGAAGCAGATTGAGACTGCCGCCGACATTGATGGCGATCACGCGGTCGGGGTTGTTTGCGAGTACCATAGGACCGGACACGCCACCGGAGTGAATAATGTGGGTCACACTTTCGGCAGCAAGCAGCTCACGCAATCGTCCGCTATCGGAAAGGTCATCCGTCACATGCCGTCTTTCCGCATCAGGTGGCGGTAAAGGATCGAGACCGGTTACGCGATGGCCCGCTGCTAGGAGACGTGAACTGACGGCCCGTCCGAGGAATCCGCTCGAGCCCGTGACCAACACGCGCGCCATCGCTGCTCCCTTCATATCACTTTAACGCCGCGGAGCCGCTCGATGTCACCATCCTGATAACCCATCTCGCGCAGAATTTCGGCGGTGTGCTCGCCCGGCTCGGGCGTCATGGCCACAATGCTCGCCGGCGTCCGGGACAGCGCGACAGGTTCGCCGACGACGTGAATGTTGCCGCGCACGGGATGATGGAATGGAACCGCGATGCCGACATGCTGGACTTGTGGATCTGCGAAGACCTCATCGATCTTGTAAATCGGGCCAGCCGGGACACCCGCTGCCTCGAGACAATCGAGCCACTCCGCCGACGTCCGCGTTTTGAAGATCACATTGAGCAGGTCCATCAGTTGCCGTCGCTTGCGAAAGCGGCCATCGAGCGTTGCATATTCAGGGTCAGCTTCCAGATCGAGCCGTTTAAGCGCCTTGCATAGGGCGCGCCATTGACCGTCGCCGCCGACGCCAATATTGATGTAGCCATCGGCCGTCTTCAGAACACCCATGGGCGTCGAATAAGGGTGGTCGTTACCTGCCTGTTCCGGTATTTCGCCTTCGACCAGATAACGCGCGGCTTGGAAATCCATCATGGCGATCTGCGCCTGAAGGAGCGAGGTCTGAACCCATTGTCCGATGCCCGATTTATCGCGCTCGGCGAGCGCAATCAGAATCCCCATTGCTGCGTAGACCCCGGCCGCAGAATCGGCGACCGCAATACCAGCGCGCATCGGTCCGTCGCCCGGAAACCCGGTCACCCACATCAAACCGCCCATGCCCTGTGCGATCTGATCGAAGCCAGCCCGCATACGATATGGCCCGGTCTGGCCAAAGCCGGATATCGAAGCAAGTATGATGCGCGGATTGACCGAGCGTAGTGTTTTGTAATCGATGCCGAGCCGATCCTTCACGTCCGGGCGAAAATTCTCGACGACAATGTCTGCGGTCTTGACCAGCCGCATGAAAATCGCCAGCCCCTCCGTTTCCTTGAGATTAAGAGTGAGCGACCGCTTGTTGCGGTGAAGATTGACCATATCGTAGCTGTGACGAGCGCCACTCATGCCCTCATTCGGATCGATACCCGGCGGCGCTTCGATTTTGAGCACGTCGGCGCCGAAATCGGCGAGGATCCGGCAGCACGTCGGGCCGGCGCGCACGCGGGTCAAATCGAGCACGCGCAGATGCGACAGCGCGGACGAGGCGGTCGGTCGAGTCACAGAGAAATTCCTTCCATGTCGGCAAGGAGATCAGCCACGCCCATCGGCACGCGCGCATGCCAATCGGTCTTTTCTTGTACGCCCGCGGCGAGCGCAAGCAGATCGAGATCGCGGCCGGGCCGCCCGACGATCTGCAGCGCAACCGGTAACCCGCGGTCGTCGAAGCCAACGGGGATCGCTACGGCAGGAAATCCCAGCATATTGACGAAGCGGCAATAGCGGCTGAGCTCATAGAGACGACGTCCGCTGAAGGACGACGAGGCCGGGTCGGCTTCCGCGATCGGGGGCGTGCGAATGCTCATCACCGGCAGGATTGCCGCGTCCGCTTTGCCTAGGACCTGATCGACAAAATCCTTGGCCAGTTGCGAACGCGCCGCGCGGCTCGCCGCCAAGGTCGCATCGTCTATCGTGAGACCTTTCGCAAGCCGTTTCCGCAGAACCGGACTGAGCGCCGGATGATCGAGACGGCTCGCGTGAACTCTGGCCGCCTCAGCTTGCATGACGATTAATGCATGGGCGTCAATCGCTTCGATCGCGGGCATCCCCTCCGCGCGCTCCACGATGACGCCGCAGCCTTGGATGGCATCGACACCCTGCTGGCACGCTCGGCGAACCGAAGCTTCCGCTCCGTTGAAAGCATCGTTTAAAACGACGATGCGCTCGATTTCGACTGGCGTATTCTGATGACCATTTGCGACTAGAACAGCAGCCGCGGGCGCCAAATCCGCGGCGCTACGCGAGAGCAAGCCGACCGCGTCGAGAAACGGCGCGAGCGGCAATGTACCGGCCACGGTAACTGCGCCATAGGTTGGCTTCCAACCGGTAACCCCCGTGCAATGTGCCGGTATGCGCAACGATCCACCGGTATCGGAGCCAAGTGCGATCACCGCCGTCCCGCTGGCAACCGCAACAGCCGATCCAGATGACGATCCGCCAGGAATGAAATCGAGATTCCAAGGATTACGCGGATAGGCGCAAACGGCATTAAAGCCGGATGGCTCATAGGCAAGCTCGGTCATCGCCGTAAAGCCGACGCGGCATGCTCCGGCACCGTCGAGGCGCCGCAGAACTTCAGTATGGCCGCCAAGACAAAAATCCACAACTTCCGCCAGTCCGCCTGTGGGACGATGCGTCGGCGTAACGAACAAGTCCTTGGCGGCATACGGTATGAGGGCGAGAGAACCATTCCCAGCCGGAGCAACGAATGGATTTTCTATTGAAACGAACGCATGAAGTCGCGCCTCTAGCTGGCACGCCCTTGAACTTGCGGTCATGGCCACTGTGTATTGCGCTTGCGTCGTCAGCCGCGCCCAATCCAAAAATCGCCGGTGACCTACCACTGGACGTTGCCTACTAGCCCTGACCGCCGCGCGACGCTGACGTCTGCCGTGCTTGGGGGCGGTTATGG
>JACQTM010000349.1 GCA_016210825.1 Hyphomicrobiales bacterium | reverse complement strand
GGGCTTGGTGGGGGTGAGCGGTTTTGGCTATCTCGTCGGCGGCGGGCCGGCACTAAAGATCGTCGGCCATACGACAATGCGGACCGTCACCGACTTCAACTTCGCGGTTATTCCGCTGTTCCTCCTGATGGGCGCATTTGCTTCGACGTCGGGAATGAGCCGCGAGCTTTTTCGCGGGGCCAACGCCTTCCTCGGCCACCTGCGCGGTGGACTTGGCATCGCAACCGTCGCCGCCTGCGGCGGTTTTGCCGCGATTTGCGGTTCGTCGGTGGCGACAGCGGCCACCTTCTCGAAAGTCGCCTATCCGGAAATGCGGCGATACAACTATCCGCAATCCTTCGCCACGGGCGTGATCGCGGCGGGCGGCACGCTTGGCATCATGATCCCTCCATCAACGGTATTCGCGGTCTATGCGCTGATCACCGAGCAGGACGTCGGCAAACTGTTCGTCGCCGGAATCCTGCCCGGGATACTCGCTATCTCGATGTATATCGTGACGATCGCCGTCATCGGCGCGGTCCGGCCAGGCTATCTTCCAGCAGGGCCGCGGCATTCCTGGAAGGAGCGTCTTGAGGGCTTGCGTGATATCTGGGCGACGCTGTTGCTCTTTGCTTTCGTGATCGGCGGGCTCTATGGCGGCTTGTTCACGGCGACGGAAGCGGCCGGCGCGGGCGCCGGCGGCGCGTTCATCATCGGCGTGTTGCGCGGGCGTCTTGGCATGCGCGAAACCCTGAACGCGCTATTGGAGACCACGCGCACGACAGCTGCGGTATTCACCGTGCTGATCGGCGCGCTGTTGTTCGGCTATTTCCTCACCGTAACACAGACGCCGCAAAAAGTGACGGAGTTCCTGACCACCGGCCTCGGGCTTGAGCGTTACGGCGTGCTGGCGCTCATCATGTTGATGTATCTCGTGCTCGGTTGCCTGATGGACGCGCTGGCGATGATCATCCTGACGGTGCCGATTATCTTTCCGGTGATCAAAGCGCTCGGATTCGATCCGATCTGGTTTGGCGTCATCGTCGTGATGACCGTCGAACTCGGCCTCATTCATCCGCCGGTTGGCATGAATATCTTCGTGATCAAGAGCGTCATCGAGGACGTGAAGATATCGACGATTTTCTATGGCGTGCTGCCATTTATCGCCACCGACCTGATCCGGCTGGTCATCCTGATCGTCTTTCCGGCGATTGCGACTTTCCTCCCGTCGCATATGTGATAGAATAGTTTGACATCAAACCTTTAGGCGCATCGGACCATGGAACGTTCGTTCAAGCGCGAGGTACAATCGCTCAAACTCGGCGCGGGCCAAACCTTCCGTGGCGAGAGCATCGTCGCGGTCGCCAAGGCGTTGCTGCAATCGGGCGTGTCCTATGTCGGCGGCTATCAAGGCGCGCCGGTCTCGCATCTTCTTGACGTATTGGTCGACGCCGAGGACATCATCGGCGATCTCGGCGTGCATCTTGAAACCTGCACCAACGAGGCTTCGGCGGCGGCGATGCTCGGCGCCTCAATCAACTATCCGTTGCGCGGCGCGGTCACCTGGAAGTCAATCGTCGGCACCAATGTCGCCGCCGACGCGCTGTCCAATCTCGCCTCCCCAGGCGTAACCGGCGGCACAATGATCATTCTCGGCGAGGATTATGGTGAAGGCGCCGCCGTCATCCAGGAGCGCTCGTACGCCTATGCCATGAAATCGTCGATGTGGCTGCTCGATCCGCGGCCCGACCTGCCGAATATCGTGCGCATGGTGGAAAAGGGGTTTGAGCTGTCGGAGACGAGCCACGCGCCGGTGATGCTCGAACTGCGAATCCGCGCCTGTCACGTCACCGGGGAATTCGAGGCCAAGGACAACAAGCGCGCAGATTTTTCCGGCCTCAACCGCATCGCCGGTCCGCCGCACTTCGACTATGCGAAGCTGTCGCACCCGCCCGTCACCTTCGTGCACGAGCGCCGCAAGGTCGAGGAGCGGCTGCCCGCGGCGCGGGCATTCATCCGTGAGCACCGGCTGAACGAGGTCCTCGATGGCGAGTTCGGCGATGTCGGCATCATTGTCGCCGGCGGCTTGACCAACTCCGTGTTGCGCGCGCTGTCGCGGCTCGATCTCGCCGATATTTTCGGTGTCAGCCGCATTCCGGTTTACGTGCTCAACGTCGTCTATCCGATGGTGCCGGAGGAATTGCGCGAGTTCTGCGCCGGCAAGCGCGCCGTCCTCGTCGTCGAGGAAGGCAATCCCGACTATATCGAGCAGGCGATCAACGTTGAATTGCGCCGCGCCGACATGCAAACCCGCGTGCTCGGCAAGGGATTGCTGCCGCAGGCCGGCGAATATACGTCCGAGGTGTTGTTACGCGGAATTGCCGGATTCATCACCGATATGGCGCCGGCCGGTCTCGACCTGCAGGCCGTTCGCAAACGCGCCGACGTCATTCTGACGCAACGGGCGGCGACCGCGTCGGTGCTCGACGAACTACCGCCGCGCCCGCCGACCTTCTGCACCGGATGTCCCGAGCGGCCGGTCTTCTCCGCCATCAAGCTGATGCAGCGCGAGCTTGGCCCCACCCATATCAGTGCCGATATCGGCTGCCATTCGTTTGCGACCTTCGCGCCGTTTAGCCTCGGCAACTCGATCCTCGGCTACGGCATGAGTCTCGCGAGCGCCGCTGCGGTCGGCCCGAACCTCGATCGCCGTCCGATCGCGGTGATGGGCGACGGCGGCTTCTGGCACAACGGTTTGATCACCGGCGTCGCCAGCAACCTGTTCAATAAGGGCGACGGCGTGCTCATCGTGATGCAGAACGGCTACACCTCGGCCACCGGGCTGCAATACATGCCATCGAGCAAGGCGAGCCGCTCAGGCCCCGCGCCCGGCATGAACATCGAAGCGACCTTGCGATCGTTCGGCGTCAAGTGGATGCGCAAGGTGCGAACCTACGGCGTCGCGAAGATGGTTGCGGCGCTGAAGGATGCGATGCGCAGCGCCGAGCACGGATTGAAGGTCATCATCGCCGACGGCGAATGCCAGCTCGCCCGCCAGCGGCGCGTCCGCGCGGAGGACGCTGAAAAGCTGAAACGCGGCGAGCGCGTCGTGCGCGTGAGTTTCGGCGTCGATGACGAAATCTGCACGGGCGATCATTCCTGCATCCGGCTTTCGGGATGCCCTTCGCTCACCGTGAAGCCCAATCCCGATCCGTTGCGCAGCGATCCGGTGGCGACCGTGATCGAGTCGTGCGTCGGTTGCGGCCTTTGCGGCGAGGTTGCACATGCAGCCGTGCTCTGCCCGTCGTTCTATCGCGCCGAGATCGTTCACAACCCAAGTTGGTGGGACCGCGGCCTGCACAGGTTGCGGCGCACGGTGATCGGCTGGCTCGGCGGCAACGCGAGGGCTACGGCGTGAGCGTCCCGACCCGCCCGATTACGATCTTGATCGCAGCGCTTGGCGGCGAGGGTGGCGGCGTGCTCGCGAATTGGATCGTCGCCGCGGCGGAGACCCTCGGTTACCCGGTGCAATCGACGTCCATTCCGGGCGTCGCCCAGCGCACGGGGGGCACCACTTATTACATCGAGATCATGCCGGTGCATTGGCGCGAGCTGCAGGGGCGACAAACGGTTCTCGCGCTGACGCCCGGCATCGGCGATATCGACGTTCTGCTCGCGAGCGAATTGATGGAGGCCGGTCGCGCCGTCGCAGGCGGATTCGTCACGGCGAACCGCACCCTGGTCATTGCTTCGCTCAGCCGCTTTTATGTCATCAACGAGAAGATCGCGATGGGCGACGGCCGCTACGATCAGACCCGGTTGGTTCAGGCGATCGCGGACCATTCACGCAAATCGCTGCTCACTGATCTCGAGGTGCTGGCGAAACAGAACGGCACGATGATCAATGCCGTGATGCTTGGCGCGCTTGCGGGCGCGGGGGCGTTGCCGATCCCGATGGTCACGTTCGAGAAGGCGATCCGCGACGATGGCAAGGCGGTGGACGCCAATCTGCGCGGTTTCCGCGCCGGGTTCGCCGCCGCGCGCGATGGCGTCCAAGCTCGGCCAGCGGACGGGATGCAGAAACGGCCAAGCATCGGTGCGCCGGCGCTCGTTTCGATTGAACAGGAGATAGCGGCGAAGAATCCCGCCGCGGCACAAGACGTGATTATCGAAGGGGTGCGCCGGCTCGTCGCCTATCAAAGTCTCGGCTATGCGCGGCGTTACCTGGAACGCCTTTCGCCGGTACGCG
>JACQTM010000347.1 GCA_016210825.1 Hyphomicrobiales bacterium | reverse complement strand
TTCACAAACGGTCCCGGCGACTGCGATGGCAGGACACCATTGCCGCTCGGCCGAGGATTTGTGGCGTTGCCGTAGAGAAAGTCGATGCAGCCGCCGACACCGTTGCCATTGTCTCCCGGCGCGGCCTGTGCCACGCCGGCGAGCGCAAACGCGGCAAAGATGGCAGCGATTCCAAAAAGTCTTCTCATCTTGCTACTCCCTGTACATTGTTGACGAACTTGGCTCGCAGATATCGAGTCGTCATTGTTCCCCGACACACCGACTACTTAGCAGATTTTGCGCCGATACAGAAAGGGCGGATGCGCTTGCCCCCGCCGCCGGCCTGGGGTAGCAGGACCTGCCGCCATGGATGCATAGTAAACACGTCCTGCAACCTGCCTGCCCGGTGGGAGCAGGACGGAGACCGCGAAATCTGCCGGCATGCGCGGCATTTGCGGGTGTAGCTCAATGGTAGAGCAACAGCCTTCCAAGCTGATGACGAGGGTTCGATTCCCTTCACCCGCTCCAACCTCCGCTGCGAAGTAGTGAAGGTTGTCCGCCGAAGCCTCTTGACCGTCGAAGCCCGCCTTCGGGCGAAGGCGGTTGGCGAAGGCGGACGAAAGCTTCGCAGCTTCGGTTGGCAAGTCAGCTTCGAGACATGAACGCGCAAGACCGGGCAGCTTGCAAATCGGCAGTGTATGTATAATGCAGTGAAGCCCCGCGGTTGGGCCGTTAACCCGCGGCGGCGTTTCCGAAGGAGTGTAGCTCAATGGCTAGAGCACCGGTCTCCAAAACCGGGGGTTGGGGGTTCGAGTCCCTCCACTCCTGCCAGCCTTTGCGGGCTGCGCACGCTTCGGCTTGGCACGCCAGGCTGCAGGAGAATGTGAAAGAAGATTCGGCTCGGTAGAGCGTGAAGGCTGCCACGTCAAAGTTGCGTAGCAACGAAGGCGGGCCTTCTCGACGAGATCGGCTTGATTTTGCGGCGACATCCCATTAGGTAGGAGTGTGCGCTTGCGGCCCGGCAACGGACTTCCGCGGCGCCCCTAATCCCCCACGAGGATCCGCTGTTCTTGGTCTCATCCTTAAAGGCTGGGCAGTAAGAGAAACTATTCGAAGCAAGCCATGGCGAAAATCAGTCCATTCAAATTCACGCAGGAAGTTCGCTCCGAGACGGACAAGGTGACGTGGCCGACGCGGCGCGAAACCGCGATCACGACCGTGATGGTGTTCATCATGGTGACGATTGCCGCGGTCTTCTTCCTGATAGCGGATCAGATCATTCGCTTCGTGATCACGTTCATTCTTGGACTCGGCTCTTAACGACAATGGTCGGGACAGCGGTCATGGCGGACAAGCGCTGGTACATCGTCCACGCCTATTCCAACTTCGAAAAAAAGGTTGCGGAATCGATCCGCGAGCAAGCCAAGCAGCGCGGGCTCTCCGATCTGTTCGACGAAATCATGGTGCCGACCGAGAAGGTCGTCGAGGTGCGCCGCGGGCGCAAGGTGGACGCCGAGCGAAAGTTCTTTCCCGGCTACGTGCTGGTGAAATGCCAGCTCACCGACGAAGCCTATCACCTCATCAAGAACACGCCGAAAGTGACCGGATTTCTCGGCGCCGACAATAAGCCAATGCCGATCTCGGAAGCCGAGGCCGGCCGCATCATGCATCAGGTGCAGGAAGGCATCGAACGGCCGAAACCATCGATCAGCTTCGAGGTCGGCGAGCAGGTACGCGTGTCGGATGGTCCGTTCGCCTCGTTCAACGGCACCGTCGAGGAAGTCGACGACGCCCGCTCGCGGGTCAAGGTCGCGGTTTCGATCTTCGGCCGTGCCACTCCCGTGGAGCTGGAATTCGGGCAGGTGGAGAAGCTATAAGCCTGTTTGTCATTGCCGGGCTTGACCCGGCAATCCATCTTCTTGCGTAAGAGGATGGATGCGCGGGTCAAGCCCGCGCATGACAAGTAAGAGATCGTGGGAGGTGAGGGCGGCCGCCAACCGCTCTAAATCCGCACCACGGACCCTGAAGCCGCCGGGTAACCGGCCAACGCCAGGAGTAGTCCATGGCAAAGAAAGTCACCGGATACCTGAAATTGCAGGTTCCGGCGGGAGCGGCCAACCCGTCCCCGCCGATCGGTCCCGCGCTCGGCCAGCGGGGCTTGAACATCATGGAATTCTGCAAGGCCTTCAACGCGCAGACCCAGAAGTTGGAGAAGGGCGCGCCGATCCCGGTCATCATCACGATTTACCAGGATCGTTCCTTCACCTTCGAGATGCGCACGCCCCCGGTGTCGCACTTTCTTAAGAAGGCCGCGAAGCTGGAAAGCGCCTCAAAGAATCCCGGCCGCGATGTCGCGGGCTCGGTGACCAAGGCGCAGGTCAAGGAAATCGCCCAGCAGAAAATGAAAGATTTGAACTGCGACACGATCGAGGCGGCGATGCGCATGGTTGAAGGTTCCGCCCGCTCGATGGGCATCGTGGTCGGAGATTGACAATGTCCAAGCATGGAAAACGCTACACCAAGGCGCGCGAAGGCATCGACCGCGACAAGGCGTATCCGCTCACCGAAGCGGTGAAGCTGGTCAAGCAGGGCGCGAAAGCGAAGTTCGACGAGACCATCGAAGTTGCGATGAATCTCGGCGTCGATCCGCGCCATGCCGACCAGATGGTGCGTGGCGTGGTCAACCTGCCGAACGGTTCCGGCCGCAATGTGCGCGTCGGCGTTTTCGCCCGCGGCGCCAAGGCGGACGAGGCGAAAGCTGCGGGCGCCGATGTGGTCGGCGCCGAGGATCTCGTCGAGAAGGTCAATGGCGGCAATATCGACTTCGATCGCTGCATCGCCACGCCGGATATGATGCCGCTGGTCGGCCGCCTCGGTAAGGTCTTAGGCCCCCGCGGCATGATGCCGAACCCCAAGGTTGGCACCGTGACCATGGATATCACCAACGCGGTGAAGGGCGCCAAGGGCGGCTCGGTTGAATTCCGCGTGGAGAAGGCCGGGATCGTTCAAGCCGGCGTCGGCAAGGCATCGTTCACCGAGCAGCAGCTCGCGCAGAACATCAAGGCCTTCGCCGATGCGGTGCAAAAGGCCAAGCCCTCCGGCGCCAAGGGTACATTCGTCGAGAAGATCGCGGTGTCCTCAACCATGGGGCCGGGAGTGAAGATCGAGCTGTCGTCGATTTTCAGTTCCTAGCGCTTCACGGAATCAAGAATTATGGCTTCGAGACGCTTCATGCGTCTCGAAGCTACGCGTTGCCTTCGGTGTGGCCGGAGCCCTATCTTTGGCGGCGCAAGATTTATCCCGTCAGGTTTTTAACTTCGCCGACGGCGATGTTGTGCGCGATCAGGTTGTCATCGACATCTTGATGCAGGACACCGAGTGGAATGTTGGTGAGGAAGCCATCAAAGCCTGAACCCGCCTTTATTTTTCCCTTGCCGAGCGCGCTGACAAAACTGCGATTGTAAAATGAAATCGCCCGCTTCACGTTCGCGGCAATCGGACTAATGGTGAAATTCCAGGTTGGATCAAAGAGGACGATCACTGGGACGGGAATATTTTTTTGTCGCAGCCTATCGGCCAGGATCGTCCACCAATTGGCGCCCAATGAATGTCCCATGCCGACGACTTGCTTGCCGGCCCTGGCCTGGTCCACCGCAAGCGTAAAGACGCGCTCATGATCTTCGAATTTATGCAGGCTTGTCTCCACGCTCTGATCCATGTCGCGGAGCTTGCTGGCGAGCACATCGAGGCCGCCGCTAAACCCAATCGGCGGTCCGCCGCCCAGGCCATACATAAAAATCGCGTGGACCGGTTTTGGCATCGGCCTCGCACTCAGTCGCGCATGTAATCGAAGGTTGCGCCTGCGATTGATAACAGTCAATGGATGTAGCGGCAGACCGAACCCCTAAAACGGTGGTCGGCGCAACGTTGAAAAAGGGGGTGACGAAACGAAAATCTGCGCCTATATAGGGGCCATCCAATCCCGGTCTTGGCCGGGCACAGGAGGTTTCAAAGCGAATTTTGCAGTTTCCGTCCCTCGCCGGACGGAAAGAGGAGGGCCGTTCGCCCTCCTACAGTCCTGTCCAAGACTGCCGGCGCTCGGGCATTTGCAGCGAGCTTAATTCCGAAAGGGGCCAGCACAGACGGGTAAGACCAGTTCCGGGCTAGTCCTCTTGTCGGGATATGAGCCCAAGACCGGTTCGAACCTTTCAGAACCTGGTGCGGCGTGATCGCTGCGTTCAGGGGGCAGGCATCGTGAGCGTCGTCCTGCACCCTTTGTGTTCGCCAAAGGCGGGACGGCATGTCGCAACCGGCGGGTTGCCGTAAACGTGAAAGTGGCGGCCGCCCGCTTACCGGAGAGAGCTTGCAGTGGATCGAGCGGAAAAAGCGGAGCTCGTCGGAACGTTGGCCGAGGTGTTCAAGACCTCGAACGTTGTCGTCGTCGCTCACTATTCCGGCCTCACCGTTGCCCAGATGTCGACGCTGCGAAAGCAGATGAAGCAGGCTGGTGCGTCGGTGAAGGTCGCCAAGAACCGTCTCGCCAAGATCGCTCTTAACGGCACTGACGTCGCAACCATCGGCTCGCTCCTCAAGGGGCCGACGGTGATCGCCTATTCCGGCGATCCGGTCGCGGCGCCGAAGGTCGCCGTCGATTTCGCCAAGGCCAACGAGCGTTTCGTGATCCTCGGCGGAGCGATGGGAAAGACCGCGCTCAATCTCGACGGCGTCAAGGCACTCGCCGCGCTGCCGTCGCTCGATGAACTGCGTGCCAAGATCGTCGGCCTCATTCAGGCTCCGGCGACGAAGATCGCGCGAGTCATCAACGCGCCCGCGACCAAAGTCGCGCGCGTGGTGAGCGCCTATGCCGCAAAGGGTGAAGCCGCGTGAGGCGAAACGCAATCTCGACTGGTTCGAACCTGTAGGAATCGAAAACAATGGCTGACTTGCAAAAGATCGTCGACAATCTGTCGAGCTTGACCGTCCTCGAGGCGGCCGATCTCGCCAAGATGCTCGAGGAGAAGTGGGGCGTTTCCGCCGCCGCCGCGGTCGCGGTGGCAGCCGCGCCGGGCGCCGCTGTCGCTGCCGCTGAGGAGAAGACCGAGTTCACGGTCGTCCTCGCTGCGATCGGCGACAAGAAGATCAACGTGATCAAGGAAGTGCGCGCGATCACGGGGCTCGGCCTCAAGGAGGCGAAGGACCTCGTGGAGGGTGCACCGAAGCCGGTGAAGGAAAGCG
>JACQTM010000352.1 GCA_016210825.1 Hyphomicrobiales bacterium | reverse complement strand
GCGTGATGCTGCCCAATACCAACGGCGCCGTGATCTCGATCCTTGGTTTGATGTCGGCGGGCCGGGTGCCGGCGATGATCAATTTTACTTCCGGGGCAACCAATATCCTGGCCGGTTGCCGCGCGGCGGAAGTGAAGACGATCGTGACCTCGCGCACCTTTATCGAGCGTGGCCGGCTCGAAGCATTGATTGAAAAACTCAAAGCCGAGTTGAATTTTGTCTATCTCGAGGACGTTCGTTCGAGTGTCGGGCTCGGGGACAAGATCCGCGGACTGTTACGAGCAAAGAAGCCGCTCGTTGCCCGCAAGCCCGATGATTGGGCGGCGATCCTGTTTACGTCCGGTTCCGAGGGCGTTCCCAAGGGTGTCGTGCTATCACACTCTAATATGCTTGCGAACGCGGCGCAGGCGCGCGCCCGCATCGATTTCAACCATGAAGACAAGATTTTTAATGTTCTGCCGGTGTTCCATTCGTTCGGTCTGACGGTCGGCGTCATTCTGCCGCTTGTCGTCGGCGTTCGTATCTTCCTTTATCCTTCGCCGCTGCATTATCGCACCGTGGCCGAAATGATTTATGGCGTGAATGCTTCAATCTTGTTCGGCACCGACACGTTCCTCAATGGCTATGCGCGCGTTGCCAACGCCTACGACTTCCGCTCATTGCGCTATATCCTTTCGGGCGCCGAGCCGGTTAAGGAGGCAACGCGCCGCATCTATCTTGAAAAATTCGGTCTGCGTATCCTCGAAGGTTATGGTGTCACCGAGACAGCACCGGCGCTAGCGCTCAACACGCCGATGTTCAACAAATTCGGCACCGTCGGGCGTCTGCTGCCGGGCATGAAGGCGCGGCTGGAGAAGGTTGAAGATGTCGAAGAGGGTGGCCGCCTATTCGTAAGCGGCCCGAATGTCATGCTCGGTTATCTGCGCGCCGACAATCCCGGTGTGCTGGAACCCCCTGCCGATGGCTGGCATGACACTGGTGATATCGTCACGATCGACGATCAGGGCTTTATCGCGATCAAGGGCCGGGCTAAGCGCTTCGCCAAGGTGGGGGGCGAAATGGTTTCACTTGCTGCCGTCGAAGCATTGGCATCGGAATTCTGGCCGGACGCGGTACTCGCCGTTGCGGCAGTGCCGGACATGCGCAAGGGTGAGCGGCTGCTTCTGTTTGTGCAGAAGAAGGACGCGACCAGAAGTGAGTTCATCCGTTTCGCTAAAGATCGTCACGCTTCCGATTTGATGATCCCCGCCGAAGTTATCGCCGTTGAGAAGCTACCAATGCTTGGCACCGGCAAGGTTGATCAGATGGCAGTCAATGAGTTGGCACGCACACGGGCTGTACGCAATCCGGCCACTGTAGTCGCGTGACCGCACCAAGATTGCCACCGCTTTCGCCAAGCCTGCGCCGCATCGCTGAGGCCGAATATCCCCGCTTCAGCGATGCCGAGATGCAGCGCCGCCGTACGGCCCTGGAAACTATTCTGTTAGATGCCTGCGTCGATCATGCGGTTTTCTGCGGCGCGAACCGGTCTGGATCGGCGGTGCAGTGGCTGACGCAATGGCCGGTCACCACAGAAGCGGTTGGCGTGTTCTCGCCGGGCAAACCCGACGCACTCTTCGTGCAATACTTCAACCATGTACCCTTGGCGCGAAAACTAGCCAACCGCGCCGATGTCGCCTGGGGCGGCGAATCCGGAATTCGTGCCGCCGTCGAGACGCTGGCGCGGCGTGGTGCCAAAGAACGCCGTGTCGGCGTCATTGGACCGATGACGTTTGAGCAGCACGCAATTCTCTCCGCGCGCTTCGGCACGATCGCCAATCTCAACCGCGCCTATGTGCGCCTGCGCATGGTCAAGTCGGCGGAGGAAATCGAATGGCTGCGGATCGGTGCGGCGCTGAGCGATGCCGGTATGATGGGCCTGCGAAATGGCTTGCAAACCGGTCTCACCGAACGCGAACTGGGTGATCTCGTCGAACGGGCATACGTGCCGCATGGGGGCACCAACTGGATCCATTTCTTCGGAGTGACGCCAATGGCCGATCCGCAGATCGCCGTTCCGGCGCAATTTCCCTCGACCCGGCGCGTGCGCAAGGGGGATATTGTTTTTGCGGAAATCAGTGCCGCGTTTTGGGACCATGCCGGCCAAGTATTGCGAAGCTTAGCCGTCGGTGAAGAACCACCGCCGCTTTATCGCGACATGCATGCCGTGGCGGACGCCGCATTCGATGCCATCGCAGCCGTAATCAAGGACGGCGCAAGTCCCGTTGACGCGATCGCTGCGTCAGGGGTTATTGAGGAAGCCGGCTTCACGACATGCGACGATCTGCTGCACGGTTATGGTGGCGGCTACCTGCCGCCGATCCTTGGTTCGTCAAGCCGGCCAGCTGGTTCGGTTCCGGAGGAAACGTTCAAGACTGGGATGACCATTGTTATTCAGCCGAATGTGGTGACGCGCGACGCGCGCGCCGGTGTACAGACAGGCGAACTCGTGCTCGTTACAAAGGATGGTATCGAACGAATGCACACGTTCCCGCGCGGCTTTACGCGCATCTAGCTCGCGCGCAGCTGTTCTGCCATCCAATCCGCGGATTGGGTGCGCCAGCGATAGCCGCGATTGTTGGCGACATGATTGCCGTCATCGATAATCAACAACTCGACCGGACCCTTGACCGCGTGCGCCAGCCGCTCGGCGTCGCGCCAGGGAATGATGCGGTCGAGTTTCCCGGTCATGATGAAAATAGGGCAGGTGATGCGGTCCGCGACTGTCTTCATCGTCAGTGTCGCGGCGTGGCGTTTCGCTGCCTCTAGCGTGGCGCAATGGCTACGCACTCGGAATGCTTCGCGCGTCAATTCCGGTAATCCATCCCAAGCCTCGCCCCAATCAAAGGGGCCGCCGAGTGAGATGCAGGCTTTTACGCGCTTCTCGAATGCCGCGCTCCGCGGCGCGTAATAGCCGCCGAGGCTGACGCCCCAAAGCCCAATGCGGCCGGGGTCGATGTCGCGCCGCTTCGCGATGAGATCAAACACGGTTTTGACGGCGACTTCGTAATCACCGCGGATAGCGAAATCGTACTCGCCCTCGCCCTGGCCAGGACCATCGAAGCAGAAGGTCGCCATGCCGCGGCGTAAGAAAGGCTGCTCGTAAGCATCGACTTCTTCCTTGGCCGAATCGAGCCCCACGCACATGACGACAACCGGCGGACGGTCTACCCCAGTGGGGCGGCGTAAGTTCCCGTAAAGGTATTTATCTTCATAGGGAATCTCCACACGTTCGCCCGGCGGAGAAAGATGCGGCAGGGAAAGTTTGCTGCATTCGACAGCTTTCATGTGCGCCATGCGCATCTGCGGTATGTCATGCACGAACAGGAATTTCGCAAAATGGTAATAGACACTGGCGCGTTGCAGATGCTCGCCCGCGCTCAGGAGTTTTTTCCGGGTGAGCGCCTCGCGCCCCATCTGTTCGTGCAAGCCCGCGCGTGCGCACCAGGCGCTGCACCAGTCGTTCCAAGTTACGATCGACGCGGTGACTTCCTCGAAGTCCGTTAGTATCACGCCATTAGCAACGAAGCGCGGCGCCCAGTGGGCGATCGCCGAGGTGACGCGCGCGTCGCTCATTTTGCAGGTTCGTCGCGGCGATACCAGGGTAGGAAATATCGCGTTGCCACATTGACGGCGATCTCGAATCCGACGCCGAATGCGGCAAGCAGCAGAACGCCGACGAATGCCTCGTTATGGTGGTAGGTGCGTGAATTGTAGAGAATAAAGTAGCCGAGCCCACCGATAGCCGCGAAGAACTCGGCGACAACGGCGCCAATCAACGCGCGACCGGAAGCGAGGCGCAATCCGGCCAGGAAATATGGCATGGACGAGGGCAGGACGATTTCAATCATCATACGCAGCCGATGCGAGCGGAACGAATTTGCGACTTCCAAATATTCACGCGGCACCGATCTTGCGCCATCGGCAACGTTGATGATGATCGAAAACAAAGCCGCGAAGACGATTGTCGCAAGCCGCGCCGCATCGCTATAGCCGAACCACAGGGTCACGAGCGGCAGAATCACGATCATCGGCACCGCGTAGAAGCCGTTGACATAGTGACGTAGCATCCGATCGGCGACCACACTGCGGCCGATGAGAAGGCCGATTGCAGTGCCGGCTACGATGGCGATAGCAAGGCCCTGTGCCACCGCGCCGAGCGTGATACGCGTGGCATTGAGAAAAACTGGGTCCACGATCACGTGGGGGATTGCCATCACAACGCCGCTTGGCTTTGCCACATAGGCGGGCGCCAGTGCGCGCACGACGATTTCCCATAGCAGCAGGATCGCAAGGCCAGCAGTGAGTCTCAGGGTGGCCGGGGTCGGTCGGCTCCTTGAAGCCGACGCAGCCGCTGCCGGCAAGGTCAATAATCTGTCGGCGTGTTCGCTCATGATCAATCTCGCCAGCGAGCGAAGCGATTCTCGATCGTGAGCCCAAGCCGCATCAGGCCGACGCCGAGAAGTCCGATAACAAGGATCAGCGCGAAAACCGCGCTGGTGTCGAAATTCTGCGATGACATCATGATAGCCTGACCGAGACCGGTCGAACTCAGGAAGAACTCGGCGGCCACCATGCCGACCAGTCCGCGGCCGACGGCCTGGCGCACGCCAGTCATGGTGAAGGGAAGCGTGTAAGGCACGATGACCTCGCGCCAGAGCGCCCATTCGTTTGAGCGGAACGACTGCGCGACTTCGATTAACTCAGGCTTGATGCTGCGCGCACCCTCTATCGTATTGTACAGAATGGGAAAAATCGCGAACAGAAACACCACGAGTACTTTCGGTGCGAAGCCGAATCCCATCATCGAAAGGATGAATGGAATTAGGGCAACCATCGGAGTGGCGTAGAGCACCATGATGTAAGGCTCGAGCGCTATGCGCAAACTCTGCAGGCGGGCGAGCAACAAACCGAACGGCATTCCGATCAATAGGGCCAACGCAAATCCGGTAATGAACAATGTTGCAGAGTCAAGGAACTGGACGGCGAGCGCGCCACTCGCCGCCAATTCCCATAACCGCAACATTGTTTCGGAGAACGGCACCATGAATGCCGCGCTGGTGTTGCGTCCCGCAAGTTCCCATAGCGCCACCCCGGCGATGAGGCTAAGCGCAAACGGCAAATAACGGCCGCTCAAGATCCGGTGCATGCGTGCGCTCCCGCTCTCCTCACGCCGATAGCCAGCCCCATCGCTCTTACTTCACCAGCGCGGCAGCATCCTTCCAGATGCTCTTGTCGACCAGTCGATCGATCTTCACTGGTTCCTTGCCCGCGGCGATGCCGCCGGTCTTGGCCGCGATATTGATAAAGGCCTGCAGTTTCTTTTCGTCCATGCCGTCGTCCTTGTCAGCCCAGAAGCCGATCTCAAGGAATTGCTTGAGCGCGAGCTTGTTGATGTCTTTCGAGTGGCCGGTAGGGGCGGCTGCATCGGCGACCTTGTCGACATTCTTCGGATCCTGCATGAAACGCGCCGCCTCGACCATGGCAGCGACCACGCGCACATAAGTGTCGCGATTTTCCTTGAGCTTGTCTTGGCGAGCAACGACCAAGAGATAGTGGCTCGTTGGATTCGTCTTCTTCATTTCCAGAATCTTGATCACCTTCTTGCCCTGAGCTTCGAGTACGGCAACGTCATCAAGATGCAATACACCGAACGACAGCCGACCGGCGAGCATTGCCGGTGCTGTATTTGAAGACAGCGCAACCTGTTGCACATCCTCCAGCTTTACACCCGGGCATCCGCCCGTGAGCATGATTCGCAAAGCGATTGCTCGCGCGCCACCGACGGCATCGACGCCAACCGGCTGACCGACAATATCCTTGCAATCTTTCTTGCCCGCATCGGTCGATGCGAGAATCCAATCCGGATTGGGATAGCCATAGATGCCGATGATATTGGCATTGGCATTGGAGATTTGATTGATGATCAGTGGGGTCGGCGAGAGCGCGATTTCGATATCGCCCGCAAGCACCGCACGAGCAGCTGCGGTTCCAGTATCGAAGGGGCGTAATTCGACATTGACGCCATGCTTCTTGAAGAAACCTTGTTTTTCCGCCACGTACGACTGAACGGAAGCGTAGATCGGCGGAATGCCGGGCATGGCGACAACGATCTTTTTGCCCTGAGCGGCGGCTGGCCCGGCGGGCGCAAAGAACAAAACAGCTGCCAGCGCAGCAATGCCGGCGAGCACTTTTATCAACCTGGTCAACATGGCATGTCCTCCCTATAATCTTTCAGTTGCACGGTTCTTGACTGTTGTTGATGGACGTTGTGGTGACGCACCCATCTATGCGCCAAGCTGAAATTCAGCTTGGCGCGCCTCGCTCATCAATGTTCCCCAGACGCGCTCGCGTAGTTCCCCAAAGCGCGGCTCGCGTAGAGTGTCGCGGGTGCGCGGACGAGGCAAGTCGATGGCGATGGTCTCGTGAATATTGCTCGGACGGCCTTTCAGTACGACAACGCGATCTCCCATCAAAACCGCCTCTTCGATCGAGTGAGTAACGAAAAGCATCGTTGTCGGCCGCTGCTCCCAAATGCGCAGCAATTCGAATTGCAAGATTTCGCGGGTTTGCGCGTCCACGGCGGCAAACGGCTCGTCCATTAGCAATACGCGTGGCTCGATCGCAAGCGCGCGAGCCAAGCCGCAGCGCTGCTGCATTCCACCAGACATCTGATAGGGAAAAGCCTTCTCAAAACCCTTGAGGCCGACGAGATTGATGAAATGTGGCACGCGACGCGTAATCTCGGCGCGTGAGATCCCAGCCATGCGCAGGCCATATGCGACATTGTCATAGACCGTCTTCCACGGGAATAGGCCGAAATGCTGGAACACCATCGCTACGCCGGCGATCGGGCTGGTCACACGTTCGGAATCGACGACAACCTCGCCGCTATCAACCGCGAGCAGCCCATCGATGCAACGAAGCAATGTCGTCTTGCCGCAGCCTGACGGGCCGACGATGGCGACGATCTCATGATCTCCCGCCTCAAGGTCAATTCCACGGAACACTTCGAGCGCACCATAACGCTTGCCAAGTCCGCGAACGCGAATTCGGATGGCGTTGTTACCCGAATTGACCATCGGCTTGAGTTTTTCCCGCGTTGAAACTGCCACCATCTGGTCCTGCCAGCCGAATTATTCGGTCGCAAACGAGGTCGAATTGGCTGTTTTACGAGCCCCATTGTTCGGATCTTGCGTGAAGGTGGTCGGCGCCTCGACCGTCTTGAATTCCGCCAGCATGGTCGGATCATTAACCATGCCCGGATCGGCGTAGCTGGTGCGCGGCTTCCCCATCAATCCCTCCATGCAACCCTGGCGGGGGTCACCCGTCCCCGTGCCGGCCTCGAATGGCGGGCATGTTGCCGCATCGGCGTCATTGGATCAACGAATGTCGTAGCGGCAAAATTCCGCGCCTGAACCGTATTTTGGCTACTTCCAATAGGCTACCCAGTAAACCAGGCGCGGGTCAGGAACATTGACCGTGTGCACGGATGCATCAAATTTTTCTCAAGGTTACTCCGGCATTGCGATCTGCCGTGACACCATTCGTAAAGAATACACATTCAACCAATCTTCAGCATAGGATGAGAACGCATACGTAGTTCATCAATTCAATAACGGCCCCGTTTCTATATTGACCGCGAAAACAACGCGGGACATCGCCGCGAAACAGGGGTCGGCTTCGTGCGTGCGTCCACTATCGTCATGATCGCGTTCGCCGTGGTCTTTGGGCTGCTCGCGGTCTTCATTGCGCAATCCTGGCTCAATAGTCAGGCGGAGATGCGCATGAAGAACCTTGAAGCGCAGAAGAAACCTGTCGTCACCAACACGATCGTTGTTGCCAAACAGCCGCTGAATTACGGGATCGAACTCGATGCCTCGATGCTGCACGAAATCAGCTGGCCTACGGAATCGATGCCGGCTGGCGCGTTTGCAAAAATATCCGAACTGCTATCTGCGGGCAGACGTGTGGTGTTAACGCCGATCGAGCCAAATGAGCCGGTTCTCGCGCTCAAAATTACTGGTCCGGGCCAACGCGCCACGTTGTCCGCGCTTGTCGGCGACGGCATGAAGGCGGTTACGGTTCGCGTCACCGATGTCGAAGGCGTTGGCGGCTTCGTGCTGCCGGGCGATCGCGTCGATGTGGTCATGACGCGGCAGGTGGACAAGGGTAACGCCACGACAGAGGTCGTGCTGCAGAACGCGCGCGTGCTCGCCGTCGATCAAAGCGCGGACACGCGTAGCGCCAAGCCTGCGGTCGCCAAGGCTGTAACACTCGAAGTTGATACCGTTGGAGCGCAAAAAGTGTGGCTCGCGGCTTCCGTCGGCACGCTCTCGCTCTTGCTGCGTAAGGCGGGGGAAACGGTCTCGGAGCGAACTCGACGTGTCACGCTTGACGATCTGAGCACGCTCGAACCGCCGCGTCCGGCGGTTCGCGACACCAGCGTGACCACCGTTTCGGTTACACGCGCGTCATCCAGACAGGTTTACAGCGTGCCCGTCGAAAGCATATCGCGCCAGACAGCCTCGGGGGGAGGCAAGTCGGTGCGACGGTGAATTGGGGAAGGTTCTCAAAAGAGAAAAGTGGGGAGGTCAACGTGATTGGCAGCAAGCATAAGGCCACGGCCATGAGCCGTCGGACTCATGAGAAGGTAGCGGTGCTGGTGGACAGCGCACGTCACCAAGTCGCTGCACGGCGATGCTCGCGGCTGATGCCGATAATGATGGCGGTGCTACTCGTTGCCACCGACTGTCTCTATCCCGTGGGCGTCAGCATCGCGCAGGCGCAGCGCCTCGTACAGATCGGCGCGGTCAAACGTACGACAATGGTCAGCGTGCCAGTCGGCAAATCGGAAGACGTGCGCACAAGCGCAAGCTTCACCGAAATCGTCGTCGGAGACCCGGATGTCGCCGACGTTAATCCGCTCACCGACCACTCCTTATCCATTCTCGGAAAGAAGAATGGCACCACTCGGGTCTCAGTGTATGCCGAGGGCAAGAAGCTCGTCGGCGTCTTTGACGTCGAAGTGTCATATGACACCTCGATGTTGGCGGGCACAATCGCGCGCCGTTTCCCAAATGCTGGTCTCAAAGTCTCATCGGTGAACGGCCGTATCATGTTGTCAGGCACATCTCCGGACGCGCCGACGGTGGATAAGGCGGTGACCATTGCCAAACAGTTTGGACCTGAGGTCATCAATTCCGTTCAGATCCTGCAGGCGCAACAGGTGATGCTGGAAGTGCGATTTGTTGAAGTCAATCGCCAGGCCGGCCGCGATCTCGGCGTGCAATGGAACACGTTCTCGAACAACGGCCGATATCTTGCGAATATTGGCAACCGGACTGGGTCGGCACAGCTGCCGATTACCCCGACCGGCACAAATTTCCACCAGCCCGGCGTGACTTCCGGCGGTCAAAACCTCAATGCTACTGATCTTCCGATCTCACCGATCGTGGCAGCCGGCGTGTTGTCTGGCACGGCGCCGTTCGGGTTCTTGGTCGGTAAATTGATCGCCAGCGGACTGACTGCTGACGTCATGATCAACGCCCTCGAACAAAAGGGCCTAGCCCGCAGCCTCGCGGAGCCAAATCTCGTGGCGTTGTCCGGCGACACCGCGAGCTTTCTGGCAGGCGGTGAATACCCCGTGCCAGTTCCGGGCGCGCTCGGGACGGTCTCGATCGAATATAAGCGATACGGCGTCGGCCTTGCCTTCACACCCACTGTGCTCGGCGATGGTCTGATCAACATGAAGATTGAGCCGGAGGTTAGCGAGCTTGATAGAAGCAATCCGGTGCAGGTTGCGGGCATTGCCGTCCCCCCGCTGATCGTGCGCCGAGCTTCGACCACGGTCGAGCTGCGCGATGGCCAGAGCTTTGTGATTGGCGGGCTGTTGCAGAGCCAAGGCAAGACTGCACAGCAGCAATTACCATGGCTCGGCGACATACCAATACTCGGCGCACTGTTCCGCAGCGCCTCGTATCAGAAAAATGAGACCGACCTCGCCATCATCGTCACTCCGCGACTGGTGCGTCCGGCGCGCCCGGGCGATTCCATCCGGACGCCGCTCGACAACACGCTGCCGCCCAATGACGTTGATCTGTTCATGATGGGCAAGCCGGAGATTACGCCGGCCATGGCTCGCATCGCCGCTGGCGGCGCCAATAGAGTGTTCACCGGTCACGTTCTCGATCTGCCCAAGGGAGGACACATCGATGTCGTCTCCGTTAAAAATTGACGCTTGGCGCCGGCTTTCGGCGATGTTTGCACTCGTCGCCACGCTCGGCGGCTGTTCCGATATCTATTTCGATCGCCGTGACTCAATCGTGCCGGTAGCGGGCGACGCGGTTGCGGCCAGCAAAGTCACGCAAATGGTCGATCCGTGGCCACAGTCGAGCGCCAACCGCGATATCGCTTACGACGGTGAAAAGATGCAGTCGGCGGTGGAACGCTACCGCACCAACCGTATCATCCAACCGGTGAATGCTACGACTAGCTCGGTCGCCTATCAGCAAGCCGCACAGGCGGCGGCATCGGCCGCGACCAGCCAAAATTCGAGTACGAGCTCGTCACAGCAGAGCCCTGTGTCGGGTTGGGCGTCGCCTTCGCCGTCGACGTCATCGTCGGCGAGTAAGCAACCCTAGGAGACGTTGGGTGCGGTTAGTTCGGCAACCCCCTACAAACAATCAAACCCGCGTCGTCGTAATCACGGCTGACGCGGAATTCGAGCAATTGGTCCGTGCAACATTTGGCGCGAGCGGACAGATCGACTTGCGGGTGATTCCAGGAACGCTGACCGGCGGTGGTGACAAAATCGACGTGGACGGCGTCACGGTTGTGGTCGTCGATCTTGATTTAAACCACACCGGTGAACTGCACGCGCTCGAAAGGCTGACAAACCGCACCGGCAGCTGGCCTCCGGTGGTCGTCGTCACGCAAGGCTTCGATGCCAATGTGGCACGCGCCATGGTGCAAATGCGAGTTGCGGATTTTCTCGTCAAACCGGTATCACCGGTTGAGTTGGTGCGCACCTGCGCTCGCGTCGCCAAGGGACCGGCCAACGCGGAAAGTGCAGATGCGCAAATCTACACGTTCTTGCCCGCTGTAGGCGGCGCCGGCGTCACCACGCTGGCGATTCAGACGGCGCTGTTGTTGCTGTCGAGCGGGCCACGCGGACGATCGTCCTCATGCCTCGTCGATCTCGATTTCCAGCATGGCACCTGCGCCGATTATCTCGATCTCGAGCCGCGCCTCGATCTCAGCGAGATCGAACAATGCCCGGAGCGGCTTGACCGCCAGCTCCTCGAGGTCATGACGTCCTATCACGCGTCGGGCTTGGCCGTGATAGCCGCACCGAATCGACCGGCGGAGATGCGCAGTTTTAATCCCGACATGGTGACGCGGTTGCTCGATCTCGTTTCCTCACATTTTGATCATGTCGTAATCGACATGCCACGAACGTGGTTTTCCTGGACCGATGCCGTTCTGCTTGGCTCGAACCGTTTGTTTGTCATAAGTGAATTGACGGTGCCGGGACTGCGTCAAGCCAAACAACTCGTGACGGCGATCCGCGAGCGTCTCGATCAAGGCCCGCAACCCGAGGTTATCGTCAACCGATTCGAAGAGCGTATGTTCTCACCGGGCCTGAAAAAGCACGATGTTGTGCATGCGCTTGGCAAAGATTTCATTGCCGCGGTGCCGAATAACTATCGTCTTGTTCGCGAAGCAATCGACCGCGGTGTGCCGCTTGAGGAAATCAAACCGGGCAACAAGATCACCCAGCAGTTGAAGAAACTGATCGCGACACCCGTCACGAAATCGGAGACGGCGCCGGCTACAGCGACGACCGCGGGGACAAAAAATTTCAATCTGTCGCTGGCGCGCTGAAGGCGCGCGCGGGATTTTGTTAGCGAGGTGGGAGGATCAAATGGTCGGCCGTTTCACCGCCAGACGCATTGCATCACCTGACCTCGTACCGGCGATCGAGGATGCCCCCGTCTCGCGCGATGGCCTGTCCTTAACCGCTTTTTCCGAGTCGGCGCCGGAAGCGGCGCCCCAGCAATCAAATCCGCTTCTGTCCGACAAATTGCTCGACGCCAAGGTCAGGCTGCATCGTCGTCTGATCGAGGAGACGAACCTTTCGGCGCTGGAGAAGCTGCCTGAAGCGGAAATCCGTGGCCACGTCCAACAGCTCGTTAGTCAATACATCTTGGTCGAGCGGCTCGCGCTCAATACGCAGGAGCTCAACGACTTCATCAGCGAAATTCTCGACGAGATGACGGGTCTCGGCCCCCTTGAGCCGCTGCTCAAGGATCCGACCATCAGCGATATTCTCATCAATGGCCACGAATGCGTTTATGTCGAGCGTCGTGGCGTGCTCGAACCCTTGCAAGTGCGCTTCAAGGACGAAGCGCACCTCCTGCGCATCATCAACAAAATTGTCTCCGCCGTTGGGCGCCGGGTCGATGAATCGCATCCAATGTGCGATGCACGCTTGCTTGACGGCAGCCGCGTCAACGTCGCCGTGCGGCCGATCGGCGTCGATGGACCACTGGTGTCGATCCGAAAATTTTCCAAGAAACCGTTTAACCTCGGCAAGCTTGTCGAGATTGGTGCACTGCGTCCGCAAATGGCGGAATTATTGGCTGCTGCGGTGAAGGCGCGTGTCACGCTTATTATTTCGGGTGGTACGGGCTCCGGCAAGACGACTATGCTCAATGCGCTCTCGGCCTTCATCTCCGAAAAAGAACGCCTTCTCACCATCGAAGATGCCGCTGAATTGCAATTGCAGCAGCCGCATGTCGGCCGTATGGAAACGCGACCGCCGAACATCGAAGGCAAAGGCGAAATTCGCCAGCGCGAATTGGTCAAGAACGCACTGCGAATGCGCCCCGATCGCATCATCCTCGGCGAGTGTCGCGGCGAGGAGGCCTTCGACATGCTGCAGGCCATGAATACCGGCCATGAAGGCTCCATGGCAACGATTCACGCCAATACTCCGCGCGACGCCATCTCACGTCTCGAACAAATGATCGGCATGGCCGGCCTGCCGATGACTGTCGCCTCGATCCGCGGACAGATCGCCGCGGCCATCCGGGTTATCGTGCAGCTACAACGTCTCTCCGACGGCAAGCGACGGGTCACTTCTGTCGCCGAGATTACCGGACTCGAGGGCGATATCCTGCAGATGCAGGAGGTCTTTCGATTTGTTCGCACGGGTACGGGCGAAGATGGAACGGTGCAGGGACATTTCCAGGCAACCGGTGTGCGCCCGCGATTCCTCGTCGATCTGGTCGCACAGGGAATCAAGATTCCGGGCAGTTTCTTTGACCCGAGCCAACCGTTGTAGATGCCATGTCTTTGTTCAATCCCTCCTGGCTCAATTTCGATCCGGTCTATGTGATCTATTTTTTTGTCGCTGCCTCGGCGGTGATGTTCGTCGAAGGCGTCTATCTATTATTCTTTTCAGGATCGTCCTATCGCAAGGGCGTG
Organism: Hyphomicrobiales bacterium; assembly: GCA_016210825.1. Classification (GTDB taxonomy): domain Bacteria; phylum Pseudomonadota; class Alphaproteobacteria; order Rhizobiales; family Xanthobacteraceae; genus JACQTM01. The sequence goes on along the minus strand of JACQTM010000352.1, from coordinate 2,864 downwards.
AACCGGCGGCTGCGATTGCTTCACGAGGAACCCAATCGTGAGAATATCCTAGTCGCATTGCGGCGCGAGCGCGGTCTGACGCGTGGTGGCGGCTATCGTCTACCACTGATCGCACTTAACCGCCTCATTCTGCAATCGGGCTCATCTATCGGCTTGGCGCGGATTGCTCTGATCGTTTGCATCGTAACGCTTTTGGTCTTTGCTGGCGTCATGCTGACGCATGGTAATCCGTTCGAAGCTGGTGGAGCGGCGCTCGTTTGTGGGCTGGTGCTGCCTTATCTCTATCTTCGTATCAAGCGTGGCCGGCGGCAGAAGCGATTCGGTGCCCAGTTTCCCGATGCTATTGACATCATCGTACGCAGCCTACGCGCGGGTCATCCGGTTCCTGTAGCGGTCACTATGGTTGGGCGGGAATTGCCGGATCCGATCGGTACTGAATTTGGCATTGTCGCCGATGAAGTCACCTACGGTGCCGATCTCGAGACGGCGATGCGTAATCTTTATTTTCGGGTCGGTCAGGACGACTTGCCGCTGTTTGTAACCGCGGTCGCGATTCAGAGCTCTACTGGCGGTAACCTAAGCGAGATTCTTGGAAATCTGTCCGCCGTCATACGCCTTCGTTTTAAGATGCGCCGCAAGATCAGGGCGCTCGCCGCGGAAGGTCGCGCATCTGCCTTGATTTTGTCATCGCTGCCAATCGCAATCTTTCTCGTCATTCAGATCGTGGCACCGGAATTCTATGGTGCCGTTTGGGGCGATGAATTAACCAAAATCGCGCTCGGCGTCGCGGCGACCTGGATGGGCATCGGCAATTTTATCATGTATCGCCTCGTGAATTTCAGGATTTGACGATGGTTGCGCTTGGTCCCCTTTCCGGTCTACTCGGCGACGCATCTGCGACGATGTTGAGCCTTCTCATCTTCCTCGCGGCTGCGATGTTAGCATTCTCGATCATGGCATCGCTGCGCTTGCGCGGCGCGTTCAAACGCCGTGCTGCGGGAATTACTAACAATATTGGGAGTACGACAGCAACACGTCCGTTGCAGAAGACCGGATTCAAGGTGGCACAGAAACTGATCGAATCCACCGCGAGGCACTACTCTTCCGGTGACAGCAAAGACATGAAAGTCCTGCGACGGCGTTTGGTCCTTGCCGGTCTCTACGATGCGCGCGCGGTCGGTTACTTCTTCCTTGCGCGCACGGCATTGGCAATCGGACTTGGTCTCGCTGTCTTCTTCTTCGCTCCAGTAACGGAAGGCACTGCGGTCTTCTGGTTGCTCGTAGGACTTGGTGGAATTGCCGGCTATCTCGCGCCGGGCTTCTATGTCGATAAGCGTATCGCGCAGCGGCGCAACGAGCACCGCGCCGGATTCCCCGATTTTATGGATCTGCTGGTGGTGTGTGCGGACGCTGGCTTAAGCATGGAGGCAGCGCTCGATCGCGTTGGGCGTGAGCTCGGCGAGTCCTATCCCTCACTCACAATCAACATTCACATGGCGTGCCTTGAAATCCGCGCTGGCCGCACGCTCACCGATGCGCTCGATCATCTTGCCGACCGTCTCGGTCTTGAGGAAGCACGGTCCTTCGCTACCCTGATTACCCAATCCGCCGAGCTTGGCTCCAGCATCACTGACGCATTGCGCGTCTATTCCGACGATATGCGGCACAAGCGACTCTCGCGCGCGGAGGAGAAAGCCTACAGCCTTCCAGCCAAGCTTTCGGTGCCGATGATGGTCTGTATCTTTCCCGTCCTGTTCGTCGTCATATTGCTACCGGTCGTCGTTCGCCTCGTCCACGGCCAGTTTTAGCGCCGAACTGTGCCAGTTCGGGACAAAGTCCCGAACGGGCGAGAAAATCTTAACCAAGCTGCCCTAGCTTGCCATCTCCAGGCACCTTCGAAGGCCGCGTCGAAGGTTGCGCAGCGCTATCGCCCCCGAGGGTCACACCTTCACGTTGTTTCCGGAGTGCATTGATGCGAGTTGGGTTGTTCAGAGTCCTCGCCATCGTTGCCTCCTGCCTCACCGGGCTTGCGGCATGCGAGACCTCGAAGAACGGCATGGCGCAGGTCGATGGGGAGCCGCAAACGACCGGCTCAATCGCGTATCCGTCGCCCGATGGCGTGCCGCCGCCGGAGGTCGCACCGAGTTCTACAGGCCTCCTTGGTGACGACGGCAAGGATGACCTCAATCTCGGCAAAAAATATTATCGCGAGAACAGCTTCGGCCTTGCCGAAAAGCATTTCCGCCGTGCCGTCGAGACATCGGCACGGGATCTCGAGGCCTGGATCGGGCTCGCCGCGTCTTACGACAAACTACGCCGCTTCGATCTCGCCGACCGAGCTTACGAGCAAGCCATTGTAATCGCTGGACCGCGGCCGGAAATCCTCAACAACCAGGGTTACTCGTATCTACTGCGTGGCGACTATAAGCGTGCGCGTGCAAAACTCTTGGCGGCTCAGGCGAAGGACCCGTCTAATCCATACATTCAGAATAATCTTGACTTGCTCGAAGAGAGCGTACGCAACAAGAGCGCGATCAAATAGATTGCTTCTCGCAGGTGCGATCGCAAACGCCAATTTCCAAAGTTCATTCGGATACTTAAATTTGCGTTCCTGACTGGCGTACCGGATTAATGTACTACTACCACCGCTCAAAAAAATTATTACGTTAAAGACGAGCACGTCGGAGCCGCGAATGCTTGAGGCTTTGAAGACTTTCATCGCCGATCTCGGCAGCGGCACGAAGCCTCCGAGCCGTTTCGAAGATAACGACTACCGTGTCGCCGCAGCCGCGCTCCTAATCCACATCACCGCGATCGATGGTGAGGTGACAAACGATGAGCGCCACGTTGTCCATGATACACTC
>JACQTM010000359.1 GCA_016210825.1 Hyphomicrobiales bacterium | reverse complement strand
TAGCTCGAGATCACGAGGCCAATATAGCCAAGCAGGAAAAGCGCAATCGCGGCAAAGAACGGCCGGACTTCCTTTCCCTTTTCAAGCCAGTACCAGGCGGCCCATGCAACGAGCGCGGTCATCAGCGGCACCGGCCAGAGGTAAAAAATATTCGGCAAGGAGAACCAGCGCTCGGCAATGCGTGGAAATGCAAATGGCGTCCACAGACTGACAACCGCCATGAACGCCAGAACCGTGAAAAGACATGCCTTGGCCTGTGTACGCGCGCGGGCAGCGAGCTCGCCCTGCGTCTTCATCACCAGCCAGGTTGCACCGAGCAAGGCGTAGCCCGCCGCGACGCCAAGGCCGCAGATTAACGCGAACGGTGTGGCCCAATCGAACGCTCCGCCGGCAAACGCGCCGTTCTCGACTTTGATGCCCTGAATGAGCCCGCCCAGGATTACGCCCTGACAGAATGCCGCGATGGTCGAGCCTGCAGCGAAAGCGAAGTTCCAATAGACGCGGCTCGTTCGCGCGACGGTGCGGAACTCGAAGGCGACACCGCGAAAAACAAGTGCAAGCAGCATCACAATCACTGGAAAATACAGCGCGGGCATGATGACGGCATAGGCCTGCGGAAACGCGACCCACAATCCGCCGCCGCCGAGAATGAGCCAGGTTTCGTTGCCGTCCCAGAACGGCGCGATCGACGCGATCATTTGATCGCGCTCGCTGTCTTTCCTCGCCGTAGGAAAAAGGATGCCGATGCCGAGGTCGAAGCCGTCGAGGATCACGTACATCGCAACGGCCGTACCGATCAGCGCGGCCCAAATCACCGGAAGGTACCATTCCATGGCGCTACCCTCCCGTCGCTTCGCGCGCCGCCGCTTCGGCGGCGGCGAATGGTCTGCTTGGCAGGGCCGCAGCATCCTCGATGGCACGCCCTTCCGGCCCGCGAACGATCAGCCGATTGATGTAGTAGATGCCCATCCAAAACACGATCCCGTAGGTCACCACGAACAGCGCGAGCGTCGTCGCGATACTCGCAGCCGGCACCGGGGAAATCGCGTCGCTAGTGCGAAGCACGCCTTGCACGAGCCAGGGCTGGCGGCCGCTTTCGGTTACGACCCAACCGGCGATCACGGCCACGAAACCGATCCACCACGAATAAGAAATGATATGAAGAAACCATCGCGTCTCGAACAGCCTGCCGCGCCACCACAGCCACGCGCCGAACAGCGCCGCCGCGATCATGAAGAAGCCGATCGCAAGCATGATGCGGAATGCGAAAAACACGCTGAGTAGCGGCGGGCGATCCTGCGGCGGAACGCTCTTGAGGCCTGGAAATAGCCCGCTCGGATCGTGGGTCAGAATGAGCGACGATCCGCGCGGAATGGAGATCGCAAAGCGATTGGTCTCCGCCTTTTCGTCGGGCCAGGCAAAAATATGGAAATCGCCCGGCTTCGATCCGTCCCAATGCGCTTCCATCGCCGCGACCTTGATCGGCTGATGCTTGAGCGTGTTGAGCCCATGCTGATCGCCGATGACGAGCTGTAACGGCGCAAGCACCACGAGCAGCCCGACCGCCATGCGCACCATCGTGCGCGCGTCGTCGGTGAAACGGCCCGCGAGTAGATAGCGGGCACCGACCGCGAACACGACGAAGCCGGTCGTCAGGTACGCAGCATTGAGCATGTGGGCGAGGCGATAAACGAAGCTCGGATTGAAAATGATGGCGATCCAATCGAGCGGATAGGCGATGCCGCCGCGGATCTCGTGGCCGGCTGGGGTTTGCATCCAGCTATTGGCGGCGAGGATCCAAAACGCGGAAATCGCGGTGCCGACCGCGACGATTGCCGCCGACAGTACATAAAGCCACGGCGGCACGCGGTTGAAGCCAAACAGCAGGACGCCGAGGAAGGTCGCTTCGAGAAAAAAGGCGGTGAGCACTTCGTATCCGATCAACGGGCCAACGACATTGCCGACCGCGACGGAAAAACGGCTCCAGTTGGTGCCGAATTGATAACTGAGCACAATGCCGGACACGACGCCCATGGCAAAGGACACGGCGAAAATTTTCGTCCAGAACCGCATCAGCCGGTGGAAGCGTTCGTCGTCGAGACCAAGCCACAGGACACCAAGCGTGGCGATATAGGCCGAGAGGCCAATCGTGAAGCTCGGAAAAATAATGTGAAACGTCACCGTAAACGCGAACTGGATGCGAGCTAGAAAGACGGGATCGAAGTCCATCGCGGCGCGCTCCGTCAAAATCGCTCAACGAATAGGCAGCGCCAAAAATCATACGCCGCCGAAAGGCGTAATTTAGGCGCCATCGTGCGCGCTCGATTGGCGCCGGGCAAGACGTATCGCTCTGCCGCGATGGCGCTGTTGCAACGGCGGATGGCAGTGGACAACCGCGCAATCTGGCGGGAAACCTCGAAGGCGCAACGTTATCTTCAGCACGACCATGCGCCACGGGGGACTTGAGAATGGCCAAATCCAGCAGAAGCGCCACCAAAGGCAGTACCAATGCGAGCAATCGCACCAGCGGCAACGGCGCCGCTGCGTTTCTCGATCGCTACTTCGGGCTTACCAAGCAAGGTACCGATGTGCGCACGGAGACAATCGCCGGCGTCACGACCTTCCTGACGATGGTCTATATTGTCATCGTCAACCCGCAGATCCTCGCCAATGCCGGTATGGACAAGGGCGCGGTGTTCGTCGCCACCTGCATCGCCGCCGCGGTCTCGACACTGGTCATGGCGCTCTACGCCAATTACCCAATCGCACTCGCGCCGGGGATGGGGCTGAATGCCTTCTTCGCCTTCACCGTGGTGCTCGCCTACAAATATACATGGCAGCAGGCGCTTGCCGCGGTGTTCTGTTCCGGCGTTCTGTTTTTCCTGATCTCGATCTTTCGCATTCGCGAATACGTCATCAATGCAATCCCGCGAAACCTGAAATTCGCGATCTCTGCCGGCGTCGGGCTTTTCCTCGGCATCATCGCCCTCGAACAGGCCAAGATCGTGGTCGACCATCCGCAGACCCTGGTGACGCTCGGCGACCTCAAGGCCGCGCCGGCGATCTTGTGCCTGCTTGGCTTCGTTCTTATTGCGGCGCTTAACCACCGCAACATGATCGGCGGCACGTTGATCGGCAATCTCGTCGTCGCCAATATCGGCATCCCACTCGGGCTCGCGAAATTCACCGGCATTGTCTCTCTACCGCCCTCGCTTGCGCCGACCCTGTTCCAGCTCGATTTCTCGCGCGCTTTAGAGCTCACCTTCGTCATCGTGGTATTCAGTTTTTTTCTGGTCGACGTTTTCGACAACGCCGGCACCCTGATCGGGGTGACGCACCGCGCCGGCCTGCTCGACCGCAAGGGTAATTTGCCGCGCATGAAAGAGGCGCTGGTCTCCGACAGCTTTGCCGCCATGTTCGGCTCATTGATCGGCACTTCAACGACGACAAGTTATATCGAGAGCACCGCGGGCGTTTCCGCCGGCGGGCGCACCGGCCTGACCGCTTTGGTTGTCGCCATCCTTTTCCTGTTGGCGCTGTTCTTTTCGCCGCTCGCCGACATGGTGCCGCCGTATGCCTCGGCAGCGGCGTTATTGTTTGTCGCCTGCGTGATGGCGCGCGGCCTTGCCGATATCGACTGGCGCGACCTGACCGAATACGCGCCGGCGGTCGTCACCGCCATTTCGATGCCGTTGACCTATTCGATCGCGACCGGCATCGGGCTTGGCTTCATCACCTATGCGCTGGCCAAGCTCATTTCCGGCAAAATCGCCGAGGCGAGCCCGGCGGTGATCGTGCTCGCGGTGCTGTTCGCGATCAAATTCGCCGTTGCGGGGTGATAGTCAGGCACCCAGTGCCTTCTTGATGGCGAGAAAATCCCGCCAGGCGAACCGCTTTTCCAGCGGACTGCGCAGCAGATAAGCTGGATGAAATGTCGGGATCGCGCGGATCTCGCGCGTCCCGGTATGAAAGGTGAACCAGCGTCCGCGTGTCTTGCGGATGCCGTCCTTCACGCCGAGTAAGGCCTGCATCGACGGACCGCCGAGGCAGACCAGGATGTCGGGGTCGGCCAATTCGATCTGGCGGAGGATGAATGGCAGGCAGATCGCCACCTCCTGTGGCGTCGGCGTGCGATTGCCGGGCGGCCGCCAGGGAATAATGTTGGCGATATAGGCACCACGGCGATCGAGGCCGATTGCGGCCATCATGCGGTCGAGCAACTTGCCGGAACGGCCGACGAAGGGCAGGCCTTCGATGTCCTCGTCGCGGCCTGGCGCCTCACCAACGAACATCACTTTGGCTTGCGGATTTCCGTCCGCGAAAACGAGCTGCTTTGCTGTCTTGCGCAATGCGCAGCCCTCGAATTTTTCCAAGATGTCGCGAAGCGCATCGAGGGTCGCAATATTTTTCGCAGCCTCGCGCGCGGCCATCACCGCGATATCGGGCGCGACGAGTTCGCCCGATGGCACCCTTACAGGGGGTGCCGGTTGTGCGGCGACAGCCCGCGCATTTCGGTCGTTGGCCAGGGTCTTAGTCGTCCGCACGGGCGGCTGCGGCGCTTCCGCCGCGCCAAAATTATCCACCGGCGCCTCGCCCACAGGCATATCGACGCCAGCCTCGAGATAAAAGGCTAGCAACTCGCGGGCCGCTTGGTCACGCGGCGAAGACTTGTCGTGCGGCGATGCCATGGGCGCAATACCGCGAGGAGATTAGCACTCCCGCGGTATTACGCGAACGCTTCAGGCGGCGGCTTGGGACAACTTCACCACTTCGCCGCGCGCTGGGTAGTCCTTGGCAATCACGAAGTCGAGCGCGCCGAGGATGTCGGCGAAATGCGGCCGGGCGAACGGCATGGTCTGAACACTCGCAAAATATAGTGTGCCGTCAGGCCGCACCAGGAAGAGCCCTGGCTCCGAGAATAGCGGCGGCTCATCGATGCCGAGCGAGGTCTTGCCGCGGCTCGTGGAGATGTAGAGCCCCCAGCGCCGTGCGTCGTCGAGGCCGAGGCCGTAACCGATGCGCAGCTCCGGCAATTCCCAGTCCTTTTTCGTGCGCTCGCCCCGTTCCGCGTCATCGGAGGAAATCGCGACGACGCCGACACCGCGCTTTGCGAATTCCGGAAGCTTCGCCTGCAGGTCGCGCATCTGCGTCTTGCAAATCGGGCAATGCAGGCCGCGATAAAAGACGATGAGCGTAAAGCGTTCGGACTTCTCGCTTGCAAGATCGAAGCGGCCACCCCCCGCAAGCGGTACGGTGAGTCGCGGTACTGGCTGACGGGGAACAAGGGGTGTGATGTCGGTCATGATTGTCTCCAATTCACTCATAGGTGCAGCACATTGGCCATTGCAGCCACATTCCGGAACCCCCGGTATCATCACTATCGGGTGAGGTCGGACATACGATGGTAAATGACCGTGATCCGCTGGCCGTGATTGTCAGGGCGTGAAAATCGTGGAAAACCTGAACTATCGGCCCGCTGCAAGGCGAATCGCATGAATCAAGAGTTGCCCGCTCGCGAAGCCATGGAATTCGACGTAGTCATCGTCGGCGCTGGACCGGCGGGACTCTCGGCAGCAATCCGCCTCAAGCAGATATCACCGGACATCACCGTCGTGGTCGTGGAGAAAGGTTCCGAGGTCGGCGCCCATATATTGTCCGGGGCCGTCATCGACCCGGCCGGGCTTGATCGCCTCTTGCCCGATTGGCGTAAAGACCCCGATGCGCCGCTAAGGACACAGGTAAACGACGATCGCTTTTACTGGATGACGAAAAGCACGGCATTCCGCATCCCGAATTTCATCAATCCGCCCCTGATGAGCAATCACGGCTGCTTCATCGGCTCGCTCGGGCAGGTCTGCAAGTGGCTCGCATCGAAAGCCGAGACTATGGGAGTCGAGATCTATCCGGGCTTCGCCGCCGTCGAGATGCTCTACGGATCGAATGGCGAAGTGACCGGTGTCGCCACCGGTGACATGGGAATCGGGAAGGACGGTAAGCCAAAATCCGGCTTTACCCGCGGCATGGAGCTGCGCGCCAAATACACGCTGTTCGCTGAAGGCGCCCGCGGCAGCCTGACCAAGACGCTGATCGCACGCTATAAGCTCGACCGCAATTGCGAGCCACCGAAATTCGGTATCGGCTTGAAGGAACTTTGGCAGGTTGATCCGAGCCGGCACCGGCCGGGCCTCATTGCGCACAGCTTTGGCTGGCCGCTCGACAATCGCACCGGCGGCGGATCGTTCCTTTATCATTATGGCGATCATCTCGTGGCAGCCGGTTTTGTCGTGCATCTCAATTATCAAAATCCGTATCTGTCGCCATTCGATGAATTCCAACGCTTCAAGACGCATCCCGCCGTGCGCGGCACCTTCGAGGGTGCAAAGCGTATCGCCTATGGCGCACGTGCGATCACCGAAGGCGGCTATCAGTCCGTGCCCAAACTCACTTTTCCCGGCGGTGCATTGATCGGTTGCGCGGCCGGCTTCATCAACGTCCCCCGCATCAAGGGCACCCACAACGCGATCCTGTCCAGCATGCTCGCGTCCGAGCAGGTCGCGGCCGCGCTTTCGGCGGGGCGAGCGAATGACGAGCTGATCGATTACGAGCACGCGTGGCGTGGCTCGGCCGTCGGCAAGGACCTTTGGAAAGTCCGCAACGTTAAGCCGTTATGGTCGAAATTCGGCACGATCATCGGCGTGATGCTCGGCGGCCTCGACATGTGGACCAATACGCTCGGCTTTTCCCTGTTCGGAACGCTTGATCACGGCAAGAGCGATCCGGAAAGTCTGAAACCGGCGAGTAAGTGCAGCAAGATTATCTACCCGAAACCTGACGGCCGGCTTACGTTTGATCGACTATCCTCGGTTTTCGTGTCCAACACCAACCATGACGAAGACCAGCCGCCGCATTTGCACGTCGCCGATGTCAAACTGCAAAAAGCCTCCGAGCACAGCATATTCGCCGGACCATCGGCGCGTTATTGCCCCGCGGGTGTATATGAATGGGTGGGGGAAGGAAGCGATCTCAAATATGTGATCAACGCGCAGAACTGCGTTCACTGCAAGACTTGTGACATCAAGGATCCCAACCGCAACATCGAATGGGTCCCTCCGGAAGGCGGCGGCGGCCCAAATTATCCGAATATGTAACGCCGTTGCGGCAGTCACGATATCGCCACATCCGCACCGTCAGCGTCCATTGTTACTACGTATTCGCAACTACCGTTCGAGCGCCTTGTCCTTGCGGCTGTGGCGCAAAAAGGTCATTCTTGACCCGAGGCCGCAGGCAATGCATTGCCTTACCTGCTTCATGGAGATTTTCGAACTGTGACCGTCTCAATCTCTTTCCGGCGCATGACCGGCATCATCGTAGTCGCTTTCGCCGCGTTCTTGCCGCAGGCGCTCGCCGCGCAGCAGGCACCGACACGCCAAGTGACTTCACGGGTATCTCCGTCCGGCAACTATCTCGCCGCGCGGCATGCCGGAGCACAACGCGACGCCACGGCGGCGGCGACTTACTTCCGTGCGGCATTACGCGCAGACCCGCGTAACAACGAAATTCTCAACAGCGCCTTCATCTCCGTACTGGCGGATGGGGACATCGATGAAGCAGTCCGTCTTGCCGAACGCATCCTGCAGGTCGACCGTAATGATCGTGTCGCACGGCTTGTGGTCGGGGTGCGTGCGCTTAAGCATAAGCAATATCTTGTGGCACGGCAGAATATCACCCAGTCGGTCCGTGGCCCTATCACGGATCTCGCCGCTGCCTTGTTGGTTGGTTGGAGTTTCTACGGTTCCAACGATTCCAAGAACGCGATCGAAACCATCAACCGCCTCACCGGCGCCGACTGGTATGCAATCTTCAAGGAACTGCACAGCGGCTTGATCCTCGATCTCGCCAACAAACCAAAGGACGCCGGTAAGCATCTCGAAGCGGCTTACAAGAGCGATGCGACGGCTTTACGCGTGGTTGAAGCCTATGGCCGCTGGGCTTCCCGGCATGCCGCGAGCGGCGAGGCACTCAAGATCTTTCAGACCTTCGATAAATCGTTACCCCGGCATCCCTTGATCGTCGAAGAAATGACGACGATCAACGCGGGCAAGAAGCTCGCGCCGCTGGTCGATACGCCGCAGGCGGGCGCCGCCGAGGTGCTTTATGGCCTCGGCGCTTCGCTTGGCCGCCGCGGCGGTCAGGATCTTGGCCTCGTCTATCTGCAGCTCGCACTATATCTCGTCCCCAATCATCCGCTCGCGCTGCTTTCACTCGCCGATCTCTACGAGACGATGAAAAAGCCGCAGCTTGCCGCCGCGATCTACGAACGCATGCCGGCTGAATCGCCGTTGCGCCGAAATTCCGAAATTCAACTTGCGATCAATCTCGATGCGCTCGACCGCACCGACGAAGCTGTCCGCCGGCTCGAACAATCGATCGCGGCAAACACGCAAGACCTCGAGGCGATTATTGCGCTGGGCAATATCCAGCGCGGGCGGAAAAATTACACGGCTTGCGCGAGCACGTACAGCAAGGGCGTCGACACGCTGAAATCGCCCGAACGCGGTCACTGGACGATCTTCTATTTCCGCGGCATTTGTAACGAGCGGGGAAAGAATTGGAGCGCCGCCGAGGCCGATCTGAAAAAGGCGCTCGAACTCTTCCCCGAACAGCCGCATGTCCTCAACTACCTCGGCTATTCTTGGGTGGACCAGGGCCTCAATCTCGATGAGGGCATGCGCATGATCCGCCGCGCCGTCGAGCAGCGGCCCGATGACGGCTATATCGTCGACTCGCTGGGTTGGGCGCATTACCGCATCGGCAATTATGAGGATGCTGCCAAGCAACTCGAACGCGCCGTGGAACTAAAGCCCGAGGATCCAACGATCAACGATCACCTGGGCGACACCTATTGGAAAATTGGCCGCACGCTCGAAGCGCGGTTCCAATGGACGCATGCGCGCGATCTCAAGCCCGAGCCCGAAGAACTCGCCAAGATCGAGGAGAAGCTGCGCAGCGGGCTGTCCGATGAAACCTCGTCAGCCGCGTCCGCCGAAAAGGCGAAGAAGTCCGGAAACGGCGGCTGACGACCGGCCGCCCCGTCAATCTTGGTTAGCGCCCCGCTCCTCGAAGACGCCCCGGCCAAGGTCAATCTGACTCTGCGAGTTGCCGGCCGCCGGGCGGACGGCTTCCATGATATCGAAAGCCTCGTCGTCTTCGCGGACTTGCATGATCGGCTGACATTCATTCCCGGTGACGAACTCGGATTGTCGCTAAGCGGACCGACGGCCGCCGCCACCGGGCCAGCAAGCGACAATCTCGTGCTTAAAGCGGCGCTCGCCTTGGCACGCGAGGTGCGCGGCCTGCGTACAGGACGCTTCATCCTCGACAAGCAGCTGCCGGTGGCGGCGGGACTAGGCGGGGGTTCGGCCGATGCGGCGGCGGCGCTACGCCTGCTCGCGCGGACAAATGCTCTCGACACCAATGATCCGCGGCTGATGGCTGCGGCCGCCGCAACCGGGGCTGACATTCCGATCTGCGTCGACCCCCGCGCACGACTAATGCGCGGCCGGGGCGACGAACTTTCGCCCGCCCTTCAGTTGCCTCGTCTTTCAGCGGTTCTTGCCAATCCCGGCACGATGATCGCAACCAAGGACGTATTCACCGCGTTCGACGCGTCGGCTGGATATCGTCAGCGTTTGCCGGCAATCGAGCTCGATGACATTCCGCAAGATCACGAAGCATTGCTGAAATTCCTCACCATACATGGCAACGATCTGGAACCGGCCGCAATCACGCTCGCCCCTGTCGTCGCCGAGGTGCTTTCGGATATGCGCACCCTACCCGGCTGCGAGCTTGCGCGGATGTCAGGGTCGGGCGCGACCTGTTTCGGTATTTTCGATGAATCTCATACCGCTTCAGCCGCACGTACGCTCAAGGAGAAACATCCAGCCTGGTGGGTGCATGCGACAGTGCTCGGATCATTCTAATGCGCTCGGTCGATGCAGAACTCGACCGCTTCCTCCAGTGCCTCTTTCATCGGTGAGGCTGGAAACAAGGCTAGCGCATCGCGGGCGATGGAGCCGTAGTGCCGGGCGCGGCCGATGGTATCTTCGAGCGCACGGTGCTTGCTCATCAAGGCAACTGCCTGCTCGAGGTCGGTATCGGTGACTTCCCCGCCCTCCAGTGCGCGGGTCCAGAATGCCCGCTCGCTCGACGAACCGCGCCGGAACGACAGCACCACCGGCAAGGTAATTTTACCCTCGCGGAAATCATCGCCGACATTCTTTCCGAGCTTCGCCGCCTTGCCGCCGTAATCGAGCGCGTCGTCGACCAGCTGGAACGCGATCCCAAGATTCATGCCGAAGGAGCGGCAGGCCGTCTGATCGGCCTTTGGCCGGCCAGCAAGAACCGGACCGACCTCGCAAGCCGCGGCGAACAGCTCCGCGGTCTTGGCGCGGATAACAGCCAGATATTCGTCCTCCGTCGTCGCGGTATTTTTAGCAGCGGCGAGCTGCATCACCTCGCCCTCGGCAATCACGGCAGCGGCCGACGAAAGGATATCGAGCGCGCGCAAATTGCCGACCTCGACCATCATCTTGAATGCCTGGCCAAGCAGAAAATCGCCGACCAGTACGCTCGCCTCGTTACCCCAGAGCATACGGGCGGCGAGCTTTCCACGCCGCATCTCGCTCTCGTCCACAACGTCGTCGTGCAACAGTGTCGCGGTGTGCATGAATTCGACGGACGCGGCGAGCTTGATGTGGCCGTCGCCCTGATAACCGACGAGATCCGCCATCGCCACCGTGAGCATTGGCCGCAATCGCTTGCCGCCGGAGTTGATCAGGTGATTCGCGACCTCCGGGATCATCGTCACCTCGGAGCCGGTGCGCGACAGGATCGCGACATTGACCCGCTCCATGTCGGAGGCAACGAGCGAAATAAGGCGATCGATGCTCGCTGGGCGGCCTTGAAATGGAACGACAACGGCCAAGGGACACTCCACCGTGGGACGGAAAAGAATAGAAACGCTATGATATGTGAGCAAGTACGTCGCCTTGATGCAAGCTTTTACAGGACAGCCGTAGACCCATGCTCAGCGCCGAAGACATTGCCGACACGGGGGCCGAAATCCTCAGGCGTCATCGTGTCGCGGTTCTCGTGCCCTGTTACAACGAAGAGGCCGCCATCGCAAAAGTTGTATCCGACTTTCGCGCGGCATTGCCTGGGGCGGCTGTCTACGTTTACGACAACAACTCGACCGATCGTACGATCGAGATCGCCCGCAAGGCCGGTGCCGTGGTGCGGCAAGAGTCGCACCAAGGAAAGGGTAATGTCGTACGGCGGATGTTTGCCGACGTTGATGCCGACATTTATCTATTGGTCGATGGCGATGCAACTTATGACGCGCCAAGCGCAATGGCGATGATCGCGCAACTTGTGGAAGATCACCTCGACATGGTTGTTGCCGCCCGCGTGCACAAAGACGCGGGAGCCTTCCGGCCGGGGCACCGCACCGGCAACCGGTTGCTGTCCTGGTTTGTCGCCTCGGTTTTCCGGGTTACCTTCAGCGACATCCTGTCCGGCTATCGCGTGTTTTCCCGCCGCTTCGTCAAATCGTTTCCAGT
>JACQTM010000351.1 GCA_016210825.1 Hyphomicrobiales bacterium | reverse complement strand
CGAAGCCAATATCGCGGCGACCTTGACGGGCTGGACGCGGTTCGCCGCCGCCCAGGAATGGCTCGATAAGAACCGCGGCAAGCCGGAGTTGGCGACACTCGAGCAATTCGAGCAATTCCTCATCGCCCGCCGTTTCGCGATTCCCGATGAGACGCCGGGGCCGGAGGCGCGGGAGAAACTGTTCCAGGAATTTCTTAAATGGCAGCAGGCGCACGAGGGCCGCTGACGCTCAGGAGTTACAGTAAACTTATCCGGCGCGCGGCGCCGGCGACGGAGGTAGTCATGAGTACCGTCACCAACCGGCCGATTGGGCCGAACGATCCACTTTATTACGCGCCAAAATGGGCGCTCGAAGGCGAGGTGCCGAAGCGGCCGGAGCCGCAGCCTTCTGCGCCATTATCGCCCGCCATCGACAGGGATCCGTTCGAACGCGCGCGTGCCCGCGTCAGGGGTGAGCGTCCGGTGGACGAGCGGCCTGTTACGCGGCTGCGCCACAGTCCATCGCTTGAGCCTGCGCTGACGCCCGAGCTATTGCCCGAGCCGAAACGCAAGCGAACCGATTATTGGTTGAAGCTGTTTGCCCGCGTGATGCTGGTCGCGGTGGCGGCACAGGCCGCAGCGATTGTTGCCGTCGGGTTCCCCTCGCTTAACGAGATCAAGCCTCCAATCCTCGATCGCATCGTCGCGAGCATTTTTCCCGTATCGCCGGCGTCGCCGGTTGCGAAATCGAGAAAGCTCGAAGCGCCATTGCTCTTAGGCGATGGTGCAACCGGTGCCGTGGATGAACCGCTGCCGCTCGGCATTACGCTGCGGGGCAAGGCGGAGAGCGGTTTCGTGCTCATCGGCAATCTCGCAACGGATGCCTCAGTTTCGAACGGACAACGCATGGATGCCAGCACCTGGCGGCTAAGCGTCGATGAACTCGCGTCAGCGTTCATCGTTCCGCCACACGGCTATTCCGGCGCGATGGATATCGGCGTCGATTTGCGCCTCCCGGACAACGCCATCGTCGCGCGACGTGTCGTGCGCATGCAATGGACAACGCCGCCGGAAGCGGCTGTGCCCGCAACGGTACATCTCGATGCACCGCCGCGCCAACTCGACAGCGAAGAGGTCGCGGGCCTTCTCAAGCGCGGTGAGCAGCTGGTGGTTACGGGCGATCTATCAGGTGCGCGGCTGCTGTTGCGGCGCGCCGCCGAGGCGCACGACGCACGTGCCGCATTGGCGCTGGCCGCGACCTACGATCCGCTCGTGATCAGGAAGCTCGGCGTCTATGGATTCAAGCCGGACGCCGAAAAAGCACGCGAATGGTATGAGAAGGCAAAAGCGTATGGTTCAGCGGAAGCTGGAAAACGCCTCGAGCATTTGGCGGCGCAGACGCGCTAACGAAGCGCCGTTAGTCGTTGCCGCTACCGTTCCACGGTGTGGTGATGTGGCGGCCGGTCCATTGCCCATAGCGCCATGGCAGATACCAACACGCATCTCGCCGCAAGACCTGCGGCACGGGGTCGATCCCGGAACTGCCCCACGGGTGACAGCGCGCGAGACGCGCCAGCGTCATCCAACTTCCCGCCCACAGTCCATGGCGGGCGAGCGCCTCGTCGGCGTAGTCCGAGCAGGTTGGCAGGTGCCGGCAATGGAACCCGACCAGCGCGGAGAACGAATAGCGATAAAGCCTAACGAAGACGCGGCCCGCAAGCCGCGGCGACTGCGCGATTTTGGTAAATTGCGGCTTCACGGCCACGCAAAAGCCAAAAGCATGTGAGAAGCGAGCGAAAAGTTCCCGTTTGGCGGATGGAACCCGGCTTGGATTCGATTGATCAGGATCAAAGTAGGGATTTCCTTTGCTAATAGCTTAGATCATAATTCTTGCCGCGTGAGACAGATTCGAGGGAGCGTCGTCCCGGTCTATCCGGCGAAGAAGCAAGTCGGAAGATTCGATCTCCAACCGCGTGGGCGACGTAGAGGGGGAGTTTGAATGCAACGCACGCTGGTTGCGTTGATTGCCAGTTTCGTTCTCGTCGCACTTGCAGCTCCAGCGCACGCCGGAGACTACGCGCGTGCGCTTCCGATGCAATTCGAGCTGCGTTACGGCCCAATCGAGAATTGTAACGTCAATTGCCGGCCTTGGGTTTCGGCAACTGGCATGATCAAGCCGGAAACGGCGCGCGACTTCGATCTCTTCGCGCAAAGCCACAATCTGCGCGGCGCTACGATCGCTTTCGACTCGGAGGGCGGCTCGGTGCTCGGCGCGGTCGCACTCGGGCGCGCGATCCGCCGTCTGGAGATGACCACCACGGTCGGCAGGACGATGGTGCCTTCGTCCGGCGATCCGCGCACCGCGGCATTGTCGCCGCGCGGGGATTGCGATTCCATGTGCGCATTTGTGCTCATGGCGGGCAAAAATCGCTTTGTGCCGCAGTTCGCGCGGGTACGCGTGCATCAGATCTGGCTCGGCGATCGGCGCGAAGACGCCATGGCCGCGAGTTATTCGGCCGAGGATCTCGTTCTCGTCCAGCGCGATATCGGACGGATTGCGCGATATCTCGTCGAAATGGGCGGCTCGATCGAATTGCTCGAAATCGCATTGCGCATCCCGCCATGGGAGCCGATGCGCGCGCTGACACGCGAGGAGCTAGCCCGTTTGCATCTCGACGGCCGCCCCGATCCCGTTGAGACGAAGCCCGTTGCAGCTGTGGCGATGGCGGGAGCGGCATCGTCGACGAGCGCGGGACGCAGTACCGGCATCAACGAGCGGGGATGGGGCCTAATCGAGGCATCGGGCCGCCCGGCGCTGGCGCGCCGCCATCCGCTTACCGTCGAAGGCGAGGACATAGGCAGCTTCGACTTGATGTTTGCCTGCGGCGACAGTCCGGATCAACTCGTGGTCACCTATGCCGAGACACGGCGGACCCGCGACGTGCAACGTGCGCCTGCGGTCCTAAGCAACGTGGAAATCATGCTCGGCGGGCGATCGACATCGCTGGCCATCAAGTCATCGTCGCCTGGCAGGCCCCTGGAACTCGATACCTTTGCGAGTGGCATGCTGACCATGGCTTCGATCAAGGCTTTCGGTGAGGCGGCAAATCGTTCACTGACGGTTACGACATCGAGCCGGGATAAGGCGGCGACTAGCATCCGCGTCGGCAATTTCGGCGTCGTGCAGAATTTTTCGCGGCTTGCTTCCGCCTGCGCTAAAATCTCGCAGCAACGCAGCGCCAATCTCAACGAAAAAAATTGAGAATTATCTCGCGGCGGTATTGACGCCGCGTTTTCCCTCGATCTGATCGATCGCCGACACGACCGCGTCGAATGTCAGTAACGTCGACGCATGGCGCGCCTTGTAGTTACGCACCGGTTCGAGGACAGCAATGTCGCTCCATTTGCCCGACGGCGGCGGCCCATTTTCCTTGAGCATCTTGCGCACCATCTCGCGTAAATTTCGCAATTCGCCCGCCTGCGCACCAACGACGTTGCGCGCCATGATCGAGGACGAGGCCTGCCCAAGCGCGCACGCTTTCACTTCGTGGGCGAAGTCGGTCACCACGTCGCCGTCCATCTTCAGATCGACTGTAACGGTCGAGCCGCAAAGCTTTGAATGGGCGGTGGCGCTGGCGTCGGCATCGGGCAGCCGGCCGATGCGTGGAATGCTACCGGCAAGCTCCAGAATGCGGTTGTTGTAGACATCGTTAAGCATCGGTCGGCTGTTATCGCTTTCGTCCAGCACCGCGACGCTTGCGGTGCATCAACGCGAGTTGATTGTTTCGCGCGCGCAATCGACTATATAGGGGCTGAACGGGCGGCGCGAAAAGGGTCGCGAAGCCGCCCCGCATGCCGGATTGTCCGGCCATGCCATTCTAGGGAATGCAGCGTCCAAGCCCATCATGCAGGCCGACGCGGCCACCCGGTGACACCCCCGGCTCCCGGTCATGAACCGAGGCGCTGGTCGAACGGAGAGACCGTCATGGACGCCTTTGCCAAAGATTCCAACGTCACACCTTGGCCCAAGCAGCCGCAGCAGTTTTCCGATCACGTTCGCGCCGCGCCAAAGCCGCCCGAGCCGCGCCCGACGCGCGAGGCGGCGGAGGCGGCGGTACGCACGCTGATCGCCTATGCCGGCGACAATCCCGCGCGCGAGGGCGTGCTGGAAACGCCGAAGCGCGTCATCGATGCCTATGATGAGCTCTATCGTGGCTATCGCGAATGCCCGGTCGAGGTGCTCGACAAGACCTTTTCCGAAATCGGCGCCTATGACGATTTCGTGCTGGTACGCGACATCGGCTTTAATTCCCATTGCGAACATCACATGATGCCGTTCTTCGGCCGGGCGCATGTCGCCTATCGGCCAGTGGAGCGGGTGGTCGGGCTATCCAAGCTCGCCCGCCTCGTCGATGTCTATGGCCGGCGGCTGCAAACGCAGGAGCACATGACCTCGCAGATTGCGACTGCGATCGACGAGATCCTGCGCCCGCGCGGCGTCGCCGTAATGCTCGAAGCCGAACATCTGTGCATGTCGCTGCGCGGCGTGGAAAAACCGGGCTCGCTCACCGTCACCACGCAATTCTTGGGCTCATTCCGCGAGGACGCCGCCGAGCAGGTGCGCTTCATCACCATGGTGCGGGCCGGCCAGCGTTAGAGCATGATCCCGAAAATGCCTGCCCCCGGACTTGATCACCCAAGTCGGATATATCCGACTTGGGCGTATATAGATGACCGAACTCGGGTATACCCGAGTTCGGTTGGTGGG
>JACQTM010000350.1 GCA_016210825.1 Hyphomicrobiales bacterium | reverse complement strand
CCCTCGGTCAGTGTGCATCGGGGCTCAGACAATATCCCGAGCTTTCCCGCTCTAATGCGAACGCGTTATCCAAGTAACAAGGTGGAAGGGCAGGCGATTGCGAGGATAAGCATTTTTAATCCAATGAGTTACCAGCGCCGGAATATGTCAGGATAATCCCGACAATAGGCGCAACGCGAACCATGCCGAGCGCCAGATTTCCCATTTTTTGTAATATGTCATTGATGGCCAAGCCATCCATGGAACCCCATCGCCGTTTCCGCGTTATTTCCGCCGAGTTGGCGTTGAGTTCCGGGCGTCGCCACCGAGCGTGTCCCCCTCCACCGAAAGCCTGGCAAGAAAAGAGAACCCCGGTCCGGCAACGGTGGCGCGGCTGGGGCGGATCATTATATGAGTTAAGTGGTGCAGTGGCATGCGTTTTCGCCTGGACGATATCTTTCCGATCAGCGACGCGCCGTCCGCGCGCCTGATGAAGATCAAGGCCATGTGCCTACTCGAGGCCGGTGTCATCAGCGCTGCGGAGCGTTCCGAGATCGACCGCCGCGCCGACCGGGAAATCGCCAGGGAGAGGCGCGCGCCATCGCACGGGCATTTGCGGGCGCAGCGCCGGCGTGACCACCGCGCCGGCGGCAGGCGCGCCGCCTAAATCGGGAGGCAATCATGCAGACCGAGACGATCACACAAACAGCGGAACGAAAGCCGCACAGCCTCGTCGCCAGCGACCGCGTGGAAGGCACGCCGGTCCGCCGTGCCGATGGCACCAAGGTCGGCACCATCAAGCGGCTGATGATCGACAAGATCAGCGGCAAGGTCGCCTACGCGGTGCTGGAATTCGGCGGCTTTATAGGCATGGGCGCGAAACATATTCCCGTGCCGTGGGAGCGCATGCGCTACAACGCCGCCCTCATGGGCTATGAGATGAACGTCACCGCCGAGGAATTGGCGAAGGCGCCGTCCTACGAAGCCGACAAGGATTTCGATTGGGGCGACCGCTCGGGCGAACTCGACATCCACGCCTATTACCGTGCGACGCCCTATTGGGGCGCGTATTGACCGGCGGCGCCGCATCGGAACGCCGCCGGCAAGAAGGCCCGGGCTTCCCCGGGCCTTTTGCTTTTCGCGCGACCGCTATTGGGCGCGGCTTCAACCGGCGCGCGCGCCTAGGGCTTGGGTCATGAGCCAGAGCACGCCCATGAGCAACGGCTGGTGCGCGAGGTAGACGATCAAGCTGTGGCGGCCGGTGAAGGCGAGCAGCCGCGCAGCGGCCGCGTTTGGCTGCCAGCGCGCCCATGCGGCGGTCGCTGCGCGCTCACGCAACAGCCGCGCCACGGCAATCCCGGCAAGCACGGCGGCGAACCACGGCAGCAGCGGCACATAGTCGTTCGACGGCTGCGGCTCGCGTGCGAGACCGAGCCACAGCCAGCCGGGCGCGTCGAATGCTGGCGAAGTCAGGAAATGCGGCGCCGCGATGCAGGTCGCGGCAACGCCGATGACGATCCAAATCGGCATGCGCAGAAATACAAGGCCGAGCACGCTCGAAACCGCGATGCTATGCAGGATACCGAACACGATCAGCCCTTCGGGATCGGTGATGGCGCTCGCGAGCGTGATCGCCAGCGCCGCAGCGACAACCATCGTCAGCCGGCGCGCGAACGCCCACCCCTTAATCCGTTCGCCATGCGCCAGCACGAGGCTCACGCCGACGAGGACAAGGAAGCTCGCGGCGGTCACGCGCGCGAACATCGTCCATAAGGGATTTTCGTCGACGCCGAGATCGGCAAGCGCGAAGAACCCGAGATCCCAGGCGAAATGGTAAATCGCCATGGCCGCGAGCGCGGCGCCGCGCAGCGCATCGATCAGCGCAATGCGCCGGGACGGCGTTTGGGCCCGGTTATCCATGCTCATTTGTATACGAAGGGAACCAAAATCCCGCCTTTATCTTACCTGAGACTTAGGGAGTTGCGGCGAACATTGCGTCAGCCAAAGGGTTTTAAGTCCATGCGTATCGCCCCTCGTCCCGGCGCCGGCGCCCTTGCCGTGGTGCTGATCGCTTTTCTTGGTCTGCCCGCCCGCGCCGCCGTCATCATTTCGATCGACAAATCCGCCCAGCTCATGACCGTCGAGGTGGACGGGCAACCCCGCTACCGCTGGCCGGTGTCGACCGGGCGCAGCAAATTCGCGACGCCGTCCGGCTCATTCAAGGCATTCCGCATGGAGGAGGATCATTTCTCCAGGGAATGGGACGACGCGCCGATGCCACACTCGATCTTCTTCACGCCGAAGGGCCACGCCATCCATGGTTATCTCGACACGCGGCGCATCGGCTGGCCGGCCTCGCATGGCTGCGTGCGGCTCGAACCGCAAAATGCGAAAACACTGTTTACGCTCGTCAAGGCGGAAGGCGTGCTCAACACGCGCGTCGTCATCACCGGCGACGAACGCATCGCCGCGCTGCGGCCGGCGCCGCCGGCACAACGGCAACAACCGCAGCCCGGCGGCTTGCAGCAAGCCGACCGCGCGCAGGCGCTGCCGCCGCCGCAGGACATCCGGCCTCGATACGGACAGCAAGAATACGCCGATCAGGGTTACCAACAGCCGCGTTATGGACAGACTTATGCCGAGCGCGACTATTACGGCCAGCCGCGATACGTCGATCAGTATGGGCGGCCGTATTATCAGCGACGCTATTACGACCCGCGCTATGATCCTCCCGATTATTCGCCGTACGACCGGCGTCCGCGCGGCTTGCTTGCGCCGCTCTTTCCCCAGAACTGACAGCGCCAGAGGCGGACGATGATCCGCAAACTGCCGTCGGGAAAGTACCGGCTCTATTCGCGCAAAGTCGATCCGAAAACACGCCGCCGGCGCAATCTCGGTACATTTCCCTCGCGCGCGGCGGCGGAAAAGCACGAGCGCGCAGTGCAATTTTTCAAGCGGCGCGGGTCATAGAAGGGATATCGCACAAAGCGGAGCGCGCGGATCAGTGGCCGACGCCGAGCGCGGCTTCGCCGCGATCGAGGATGAGCGGGACGATAAGGTCTTCCTCGTCGGTCAAATGACGCGTTAGCCCGCCGAGCAGCGCACCACTGGCCACGGCATAGGCTTCGGCCGCGCGCATCTGCGCGTCGCCGCCGTCGGCAAGCGCGCGCAGGAAGGCATTGGCCGCCTCGACCGAAGCCATAATGCGCGCATGGAGCGCGGCATGGTCACCGTCCAATAAGTCGAAGCCAGTCGAAAGCTTCGCTTCGGCGGCACGGAACAGCGGAAAATAGTGGTGGTCCTCGACGTAATGATGGTCGTTGAGCTGTTCGAGGAAGAACTGCAAGCGCGGCGCGAAGAAAACACGAAATTCGGCCGTGGCAAGTTGGCCTTCACGGAAATCGGTCGTTGCCGCCTCCAGCATGCGCCCGAGCTCGCGAAACATATCGTGGCGCGCAAGCCAGAAGCGCGCCATCTCACCGAGGTTGTTATGGCCGCGCCATTGCTCGCGCGGATATCGCGCCAATAGGTAAGTCAGGTCGGCGGGCAAACCAGTGCGGGCATCGAGCGCGGTTACAAGCGGCGGGGCGTTCACATCGTCTCCGCAATCGGCCGCCCAGGAGGGCGGCATCTCGCGCATTTATGCCGCCTACCGGCAAAACGCAAAGGTTGCAGTCCATTCACCCGCGCGCGCAGGCGGGCGGGATGTTTAGGCTGGCTGTTTCTTCTTTTTCTTTTGCGGCGACGCCGGCTGAGGGTCCGGGGTGCGATCCTGGTAGCATGAGCCACCGATGCCACTCACCGTCGCCATGCATTGTTCGAAAGTGGTGAAGCCGCAGCTGGTGCCGCCAACTTTGAGGACCGCACACCAGCCGGCAAGCGCCGGCGTCTGCGCGGCGAAGAACAACAACGATAAGCCAAAGAATCCGATGACGAGAGAGCGCATCACTTCCTCCTGGGACGGAACCGATGACGTTTATAAGTCGTCTCGCTGCGGCGATCACAGCACTTGCGCGGCAATGCCGCAATACGGGCCCGGCCCGTTCGCTCGATATAGCCGTCCACAGCGTGCCTCTCGCCTAGTGTGGAATATTATGTCGATAATTGGTGGTGGGCTTCTTTGCTTTGGGCCATTGATAATTTCGTGGAAAATGCCGATTGCGTGCGCGAAATTATAGCGTGCCACGATCGGATGGCTGCGGAAAACCCTGTGCACAAATTGTGAATCAATTTCCTCATGCTGCTGCTTTGGATGCTGTGAGTTCCCGCCTGTGAAGTCTGAGGACAACACATCAACGTCAACCATCCGCGCCCGGCTCGACGCCGACGAGGCGACCGTGCGCCGTTTGTCCGACGCGATCTGTGACAGCTTCGAGGCCGAGGCGGTTGCCGTCGCCATGCTTGAGCGGCCGGACAGATGGACGCTCGAGGCCTATTTCCGCGATCCCCCGCAGGAAACTTCGTTTCGCGCGCTGATCGCGCTCGCCGGCGGCGGGCGAGCGGCGAATGACGTTATCTTCGACCGCGTCGCGGCAAACGATTGGGTCGCGGCAAGCCTTACCGGACTTGCGCCGGTCGTCGCCGGACGTTTCGTCGTGCATGGCCGTCACGACCGCGCGCGTGTTCCGATCAATGCCATCGGCATCGAGATTGAGGCGGCCCTTGCCTTCGGCACCGGTCATCACGGCACAACACGCGGATGCCTGCTCGCGCTCGATGCGATTTTGAAGGCAATCAAGAAACGGCGGCTTGCTTTTCCTCCCTCCCCCCTTGCAGGGGAGGGTTGGGTGGGGGGTAATCGCCGGCCAAGGCCTGCGACACGAACAGTACCCCCTTCCCGGCTCACTCCGTTCGCCGACCTCCCCCGCAAAGGGGGAGGTAAGATAAACGTGTTGGATATCGGCACCGGCACCGGCATATTGGCAATCGCGGCGGCAAAGGCCGCGCACGCGCGCGTACTCGCAAGTGATAACGATGAACGTGCGGTCGCAATCGCCCGCGTCAACGCGGCGGCCAATCATGTGGCGACATCGATTGAATTCGTTCACGCGGCGGGTATCTCCAGACGATGTTTCCGCGCGCGTAGGCATTACGATCTCGTCTGCGCGAATATTCTCCTCGGGCCGGTGCGCCGCCTCGCAGCCGAGGCGGCAGCGCTTATCGAGCCCGGCGGCCGTATCGTGCTGTCGGGGCTCCTGCAGGAGCAAGCCAGGGCCGTGATCTCGGCCTATCGCGCGCGGCAGCTATCGCTCGAGCGCCGTTTCGCGCTTGAAGGCTGGGTGACACTGGTGATGCGGCGCGGCGCGGGCGCACGCAAAAAACGGCGCCCCGAATGAGACATCCGGGGCGCCGGTGAAATCCGCTTTTCGTGCAGGCTCAGCGCACGAACGGCAATTGGCGCTCGTTCTTGTAGCTAATCTTCGGATCGGCGAATTCATAGCCGGTGGGCAGCAAGTGCGCATGCATCCGGATTTCGCGCCGGGCGCGCTTCATCTGCGCCTCAACGAGCCGATCGTAGAACCGCGCCCAGAATCCCTTCTGAGCCTTGGTCTTGGCGGCAGGCTTCGCAGCGGTCGCGGCCTTGCCGACGAGAGCGGTGCCATAAGTGATCGCAGCCATGGTGTGTCTCCTATTCGCTTTCAGAGTAGGACACCCCGGGTCCACCTCTTGTCTTCTGCAGTGCAACATAGGATGATTCACCTGCTTCGACTATCGATGCGATCACATGGGTTCTCTGCTAAGTCCGCATATCATCTTCATATTTCTGCAACGAATGCGATTCTTTCATGTTAGTGATGAGTGCACCGCCGACACATTTATTTCGCAATGCACAAGATACATGCAATAAGCGCATCATTGGCGCAATGGAGCCGCAATTGCTGGCACGCACCCCCCTAAATAAAGTGCCGGCCATGTTCGAGGCCCGTTTCCAGTCATTCGAAGATCGCAGCGAACGGGCCGCCTCGGCGCCGCGCATGGCAGCTCTGCGCGCCGAACTTGCACGCCGTGGCCTGTCCGGCTTCATTTTGCCGCGCGCCGACTGCCATCAGAATGAGAACGTGCCGCCGTGTGAGGAACGTCTCGCCTGGCTGACCGGCTTCACCGGATCGGCTGGTTGCGCCATCGTGCTTGCCGACCGCGCCGTGCTTTTTGTCGATGGGCGCTATACGCTGCAAGCACACGAGCAGGCCGACTTGAGCGTCTTTGTCATCGCACACCTTGTCGAGACGCCGCCGGATAAATGGATCGAAGACAATTTACCCGCGGGCGCCAAGCTCGGCTTCGATCCATGGCTGCATACCGCCGAGGGGGCTGAAAAATTTGCCAGGGCGTGCACAACCGCCGGCGCTTCGCTCGTACCGGCCGATCCTAACCCCGTGGACGCGATCTGGTCCGATCGGCCGCCGCCGCCGCACGGAGCTATTACGTTGCACGATATCCGCTTCGCGGGCGAGGAGGCGGCAGCGAAGCTCGCGCGCGTGCGCGAGGAGATCGTAAAATTACGCGCCGACGCCCTCGTCGTCTCCGATCCGCATTCGCTCGCTTGGTTGTTTAATATCCGCGGCGCCGACGTAACGCACACGCCGCTGCCGATCGGCTATGCCATCGTCGGCAAGCAAGACCGCCCGGCGCTCTATCTCGAAGGCCGCAAGCTCGGCAACGCCGTGCGCGACGTGCTGGAACGGCTTACCGACATCCGTCCGCCGGATAACTTTCCCCGTGATCTCGCCGCGTTCGGCGCGGCCAAGCGCACCTTGTGCTTCGACCAAGCTACCGCGGCCGACGCGCTCTCGCGAATCGTAACCGAAGCCGGCGGCAAGGTCGTGCGCGGCAATGACCCAATCACGGCGATGAAGGCGATCAAGAACGCGACCGAGATCGCGGGGGCGCACGCGGCGCAACTGCGCGACGGCGCCGCGGTCACGCGGTTTCTCGCCTGGTTCGACCGCGAAGCGCCAAACGGCAAGATCACCGAAATCGACGCTGTCGCCGCACTGGAGAGCTTTCGCCGCGACACCGGGCTCCTCAAGGACGTTTCCTTCCCAACGATTTCCGGCGCAGGCCCGAACGGTGCCATCGTGCATTACCGCGTGACCATCAAGACCAACCGGAAAATTCAACTCAACGAGCTGTTCCTGATCGACTCCGGTGGGCAATATGAAGACGGCACGACTGACATCACTCGCACCGTCGTGGTCGGCAAACCGACCGCCGATATGCGCGCGCAATTCACGCTCGTGCTCAAGGGACATATCGCCATCGCGCAAGCCGTTTTCCCCGATGGCGTGACCGGCGCGCAGCTCGACACGCTGGCGCGCCAATTTCTGTGGCAGCACGGTCTCGACTTCGATCACGGCACCGGCCACGGGGTTGGCAGCTACCTTTCCGTGCACGAAGGCCCGGCGCGCATCTCCAAGCTTGGCACGTCGCCACTCAAGCGCGGCATGATTCTGTCCAACGAGCCCGGCTTCTATAAGGCTGGTGCCTATGGCATCCGCATCGAGAATCTCGTGCTCGTCGTCGAGGCGGCAAATATCCCCGGCGCCGAGAAGCCGCTTAATACACTCGAGACGCTGACGCTTGCGCCGATCGACCGGCGCCTGATCGAAACCGCGCTGATGACCGGGCCCGAGATCGCCTGGCTTGACGCCTATCACGCGCGTGTGCGCACGGCCCTCGCCCCGCTGGTGGATGAGGGAACGCGCGCATGGCTCGTGTCGGCGACCCGACCGCTGCTGGCAATCTGATCGCGACGGCCGCAATGGGCGCGCACGCCGACGTAAAATCAAATGAGTTACGCACGACCGCCGCGCATCCGTGGCGCCTGCTTCCATTGCTTATGGCAATGACCGCGATTGGTCCCCTGACGCTCAACATTCTCGTACCGGCGATGCCGGGCTTGGCTGTCACGCTACAAACCGACGTGGCCGCGGTTCAACTCACCTTGTCGTTATTTCTGGTCGGAATTGCTGTATCGCAGCTTCTACTTGGGTCGCTCTCGGATCGATATGGGCGGCGGCCTGTTGTGCTATTCGGACTGGCGCTGACGGCGATTTCCAGTGTCGGCGCAATCATCGTCTCGACGGTTGGCGGGTTAATTCTCGCGCGCACCATCCAGGCGCTCGGCGCCTCCGCCGGCCTCGTCATCGGACGCGCAATTGTTCGCGATCTCTACGATCGCGAGCGCGCGGCCGCGATGATCGGCTGGGTGATGACGGTGATGGTGGTCGCGCCGATGCTGTCGCCGATGATCGGCGGGTTGCTCGACACTATTTTCGACTGGCGAGCGATCTTCATCTTCATCGCATGCGTAAGCTTCGCTGTACTGGTCTGGGCGATTTTGAAATTGCCGGAAACCCGGCCCGATCACATCACCGGTGGCGGCATCGTGCAAATGGCAAGCGACATGCGTTCGCTGCTCGTCAGCCGGAGCTTCAACGGCTTCATGCTCTGCGCCGCGCTCGGAACCGCGCCATTCTTTACGTTTCTTGGTGGCGCACCGCATGTGGTCGTGAGCATCATGGGCCGCTCATCCGCCGAATATGGCTTCTGGTTCGTCTCCAGCGCGCTCGGATACATGCTCGGAAACCTGGCCGCGGCGCAGCTTTCGCCGCGCTTTGGCGTGCATGCGATGATTTTTGCCGGGATCGTAATTTCCATTGTCGGCGCCGCGATCACGACGGTACTTTCGCTGGCAATTCCGGACGGCGGCCCAGCCATCGTGTTCCTGCCGCAATTCCTAATCTCATTCGGCAACGGCGTGCTGCTGCCGAACGCCATCGCCGGCGCCGTCAGTGTGCGGCTGCAATCCGCGGGCGCGGCTTCCGGGATCACGGGATTCACCCAGATGGGTCTCGGCGCCATCGCAGCACAGGCAAGCAGCCATGTTCTCATCGACGCAGCTTCGCCGCTGCCGATGGCGCTGATGATGCTCGCCTTCTGCATCGTCGTGCTGTTGGCCTACATAGGTCTGCTCCGGCACGGCGACGGCGCGGCATGATTTTTTCCAATCGAAACCGGTATTCCGTTTGCGACGGCTTGCGTGGAATATTCGTTTTGCCGGCGTGGCTCTTTTTGGAATAATTCGTGCCTCGATTAGGCATATATTACTGTCCATAAGGAGATAGCCATGAGTTGCTGCGACGAAACGACGGCGCGCGTGCCTGATCGCAGCGTATCCCGCCGCGCGATGTTCAAGGGCGCGGCCGTGATCGCAAGTTTGCTGCCGATGGTTGGCGCGAGGCGCGCCAAAGCCCAGGGCACGCCGGTCAAGCTCGCCTATTGCAGCCAGCTCCTTTGCGGCGTGCCCTACGAGGTTGCCCGCTCCGCCGGTTATTTCAAGCAGCACGGACTCGACGTCGAACTCGTCTATACCCGCGGTGGCGGCGCCGCGATGCAGGCGCTGGTCGGCGGGGCGGTGGATTATGCCGCCACCGCGCTCGATGTCGCCATTCAGGCTTACGCGAAAAACGCGGATATTCGCCGCTTCGTCACCACTGGACGCCTGCCGCTTTTCGCTGTGGTGACGGCGCCGAAGAGCGCGAGCCAGATCACTTCGGTGAAAGACCTGGAGGGAAAAACCGTCGGCGTGTCGGCGCTCGGCAACGCCGATCATGCCCTCACGCTTTATCTACTCAAGCAGGCGGGAGCCGACGCCGGGAAGGTCCAATTCGCGACTATGGGCGTCAATTTGCTGGAAGCCCTGCGCCAGGGTCAGATCGAGGCCGGCCTCGTTCAGGAACCGGCACTGACCCTGTTGAAGCGGTCGGGCGCGCGGGTGCTGGTCAATGCCATGGACCTCGAAGACGCCAACAAGTATCTCGGCGGCTCATTCGAATTCATGGGCGTGGCCGTGCGCACCAATGAAATTGCGCGCCGCAAGCCGGAGATGATCGCGCTCGGCAAGGCGCTCGGCGACGCGCTTAAAGGTCTGCGCACGATGTCCGGGGAGCAATTGGTGGGGGCGTTTCCGAAAGCAATGACGACTGGTCTCGACACCAAGGAATTCGGCGAGATTCTCGTGCGCTATCGCTCCTCGCTCTACCCCGAAACGGTCAAGATCGATCTCAACGCTGCTAAGCGCGTGGCGCAGAGCCTCATCGTCAGCGGTCTCGTCAAGCCCGGCACTGACATCAGCGGCTTGCACGATACGACGATCATAGGAGGTTGAACGCTGCGCGTCCGTGATCTGACGATTTCCTACGGCGCCGAGCCGGTCCTCGAAGGGGCCAGTCTCGATGTCGAGGCGGGCCAGTTCGTGAGCCTTGTCGGACCGTCTGGCTCCGGCAAATCCAGCCTATTGCGCGCCGTGATTGGTCTGCAGGAACCGCTCGGCGGTATGGTCGAAGCCGGCGTTGCGCGGGCCAATATCGGCATTCTATTCCAGGACGACGCACTGCTGCCGTGGAAGAGCGCGCGCGAGAATGTGGCGCTCGGCCTCGTTTTCAGCGGAAGCGAACGCCAGCGCGCGCTGGATATCGCCGACACCTGGCTTGAACGCCTGGGACTGACCGGTTTCGGCGACCGTTATCCGCGCCATCTGAGCGGCGGTCAGCGCAAGCGCGTCGCGCTTGCCCAGGTCCTGGCCATGCGGCCAAAACTGATCCTAATGGACGAGCCGTTCGCCTCGCTCGATGCCATCGTGCGCGCGCGCATCGTGAAAGATGTCGTCGCGCTGGTCGAGCGCGAGAAAATCAGCGTGCTGCTGGTGACCCACGATCTCGAGGAAGCGCTGAGCCTATCCGACGTGGTCTATTTGCTCTCGCAAGGACCGCGCGCGCATATCACGAAGCGCTATCCGGTGCCGATCCCGCGGCCGCGCGACCCGGTGCGCGCCCGTACGCATCCGGCTTTTGCCCCGCTTTACGAGAAATTGTGGGCGGATCTGCTGCGCGAAGTGGGCCGCGAACATCCGGCGGAGGCCGCATGATTGCGCTCGATCCGCGTTATGCCTGGCTGCGGCGGTTACTGGTTTTCACCACGCTGCTGGCAATTTGGGAGGCAGCCGGCCGCGCCGATCTTCTCAACCCGCTTTATGCGCCGAACCCGAGCCAGATCGGCAGTGCGCTGGTAGAACTCTTCGGCGATGGCCGCATTTGGCCGCATCTCGAAGCAACTTTCTCGGCCGCCCTTGGCGGACTCGTGCTTGGCATTCTTGTCGGAATCGCACTCGGCGTTATTGCCGCCATGGTACCGGTTATCGCCGAGCTGATCGAACCGGTCATGACGCTGCTCAATGCCATCCCGCGCGTTATTCTGGCGCCGCTCTTTGTCATTTGGCTGGGTATTGGGCTTGCATCAAAGGTTGCACTCGCCTTCATCCTGGTCGCGGTGTTGATCTTCTTCACCGTTTTCACCGGAATCCGGCAGGTCGATCGCAGGCTTGTCGAGCGCATCATTACGCTCGGCGGCGATCGCCGGGCTCTCGTGCGCCATGTCTACCTTCCCTCGGTCGCCGCGTGGGTGCTTGGCAATCTGAAAATCGCCGTTGGCTTCGCCTTCACCGGCGCCTGTGTCGGCGAGTTCGTGGCCGCGAGCCGCGGCCTCGGCTATCTCCTGTCCTTTGCCCAGAGTACCTACAACGCCGCACTGATGATGGCGCTCATCTTGCTGATCCTGGTCGTCGTTTTGATTATTTTTTCGCTTGCCGGGCGGCTGGAAAAGCGCCTGCTGCGCTGGAATTGACGAGATAATCGGTTAGCCGCCCACCAGCTTCAGCCATTCCGCCTCAGTCAGCACCGTAACGCCGAGCTGCTTTGCCTCGGCGAGCTTCGAGCCGGCGCCGGGGCCAGCGACTACATAATCCGTGTTCTTCGACACCGAACCTGCGGCTTTCGCGCCCAAGCGCTCGGCCATGGCCTTGGCCTCGTCGCGCGTCATCTTTTCCAGCGATCCGGTGAACACCACGGTCTTACCGGCGATCGGTGAATTTTTTTTCGGCTTCTCGGCATCGAGGATGCGGACCTGTTCCGTCAGGCGGTCGACGATGCCGCGGTTATGCGCCTCGGCGAAATAAGCGGCGAGCGCCTCGATCACCGTCTCGCCAATCTGATCGAGCGCATCCAATTCGTGACGCGTCTCGTCGTCACCCTTGGCAAGCTTCAGGCACGCGGCATGGAAGGCCTTCCATGTGCCATAGCCACGCGCCAGTGCCCGCGCCGTGGTTTCGCCGACATGACGAATACCAAGCGCATAGATAAAGCGCTCAAGCGATATCTCGCGGCGCGCCGCGATGGCGGCGAAGAGATTTTGCACCGAAACTTCGCCAAACCCCTCCACATCCTCAAGTTTGATTTTTTTATCACGCGCTTCGAGCGTGAAAATGTCGGCCGGCTCCTTGACCCAGTTTTTCTCGAAGAACAGCTCGATCTGTTTCTCGCCCAATCCGTCAATGTCGAAGGCGCGGCGCGAAACGAAATGCCGTAGATGTTCGATCTTCTGGAATGGACAAGCAAATTCGCCGGTACAGCGGGCGCGCGCGCCCTCTTCTCCTCCCGCAATCGACTCGCGTACGACCTCGGTCTTGAGCGGACACGGACAGGTTTTCGGGAACTTGTAGGGTTTAGCGCCGCGCGGCTTACTCTCGACGACGCCAAGGACCTGAGGGATCACGTCGCCGGCGCGCTGGATCGTCACCGTGTCACCAATGCGCACGCCAAGCCGCTCGATCTCATCCTGGTTGTGCAGCGTGGCATTCTGCACCACGACGCCGCCGACAGTCACTGGCTCGAGCTTGGCCACCGGCGTGAGCGCGCCGGTGCGGCCGACCTGGATTTCGATGTCGCGTACGATTGTCGCCGCTTTCTCTGCGGCAAACTTGTGCGCGACAGCCCAGCGCGGGTGGCGCGAGACGAAGCCGAGCCGCTCCTGCCAATCGAGCCGGTTGAGTTTGTAGACCACACCATCGATGTCGTAGCCGAGCGCGGCGCGGCGGGTTTCGAGGTCGTGGTGGTACGCGAGCATCTCCTCCACCGAGCGACAGACCTTCATCAGCGAGTTTGTCTTGAAACCGCGCTTGGCAAGCCATTCGATCATGGCGCTTTGCGACTTTTCCGGTATCGCGCTCATCTCGCCCCACGAGTACGCAAAGAAATGTAACGGGCGAGACGCGGTGACATTCGCATCCTTCTGACGCAGCGATCCGGCCGCTGTGTTGCGTGGATTGACGTAGAGCTGCTCGCCAGCTTCCCTCTGTCTGCGATTGAGTTCCAGAAACGCGACCTTGGTCATGTAAATCTCGCCGCGGATTTCACACACCGCGGGAATATTCTTGCCGCGCAGATCATGCGGGATTTCGGCAACGGTTTTCACATTGGCGGTAACGTCCTCGCCTTCTTCACCATCGCCGCGCGTCGCGCCGGTTACGAGCTTGCCGTCCTCGTAGCGCAGCGACAGCGAGAGCCCGTCGATCTTTGGTTCGGCGGTGAAGACGAGCGCCTCGTTCGCATCGAGTTTGAGAAAACGGCGGATACGGGCGGCGAAATCGCTCACGTCCTCGTCGTTGAACGCATTGTCGAGCGAAAGCATCGGCACAGCATGCCGCACCTTGGCGAATTTTCCGGTTGGCATTGCGCCGACGCGGCGCGAGGGCGAATCCGCGCGCACTAAACCGGGAAAGCGCCCTTCAATCGCGGCATTGCGCTGGCGTAGCGCGTCGTATGCGGCGTCCGAAACCGTTGGAGCGTCTTCCTGATAATAACGCGCGTCGTGCGCGGCGATCTCGGCGGCAAGCCGCTTGAGCTCGACCTTGGCCTGCGCTTCGGTGAGCTTGGAGACGGGGATTTTGCCAAGGTCGTGCGCGGGCATATTATTTGCCGTCATTCCGGAGCGCGAGCAAAGCGAGTGAAACTGGAATCCAGATTCGATTTCGGGGCGCTCGATTGTTCTACGTTTATCTTCTTGCAAGCCGAAAACAAGGAACGCACTACCTTGGGGTTACAAACGACAACGTGCGCGCCCCGGAATGACGGACAGCTTATCCCGCCGCGGCTTTAATCAGCCGCTCGGCGGCGGCGCGCGCCTCCTCGGTGATTTCCGCGCCGGCGAGCATGCGCGCAATCTCCTCGCGGCGGTGATCGGCGGCAACTTCGGTGACACGCGTTGCCACGCGCTTGCCCTTGTCGAGCGCATCCTTGGCGATGAGATAATGCCGGTCGGCGCGCGCCGCCACCTGCGGCGCATGGGTCACCGTAACCACCTGAACGCGCCCCGCGAGTTTGCCCAGCCGTACGCCGATCGCGTCGGCCACCGCGCCGCCAACGCCGGTATCGATCTCGTCGAAGACAAGCGTCGGCGCCGAGCCGCGGTCGGCGAGAACCACCTTGAGCGCCAGCAGGAAACGCGCCAACTCGCCGCCGGAAGCTACTTTCATCATCGGCCCCGGCCGCGTGCCCGGATTGGTTTGCACCCAGAATTCCACACGGTCGATGCCGTGCGGCCCGGCATTGGCTTCCGTACTGGTAATCTGCGTCGTGAATTGCGCGCGTTCAAGTTTGAGCGGCGCGAGCTCGCCATTGACCGCCTTATCGAGCGCCGCCGCCGCCTTGTTGCGCGCAAAAGAGAGCGCCATCGCCGCCTTGCGATAGCGTTCGTCGGCCTCCCTCGCCGCGGCCTCCATCGCGGCGAGCCGTTCGGCGCCAGCGTCGATCAAGGCGAGATCGGCGGCGTAGCGTTGAGCCAGCGCCGCGAGATCGTCCACGGGAGAATTGTATTTGCGCGCGGCGGCGCGCAGCGCGAACAACCGTTCCTCGATGCGCTCCAGTTCCTGCGGATCGTGGTCGGCGGCGCGCAGTGCGTTTTCGAGATGCGCGCGCGCTTCCTCAATCGCTGTCAACGCGGCATCAAGCGTTTTCACCGCCGGCTCGAGCAGGGACGGCGCCTGCGCCACGCGGCGTTCCAGGCGGCGGATGGCGGCGCTGAACGTCTCGACCGGCGATTGGCTTCCCGCCACGGCTTCGTGCGCCTCGCGCAAATCCTCGGCGACCTTTTCCGCCTGCATCATCGCGGTGCGCCGCGCGGCAAGCGTCGTTTCCTCGCCCGCTTGCGGAGCGAGCTGCGTCAATTCCTCCACCGAGTGGCGAAGATAATCCGCTTCGCGCTTGGCGCGTTCGACTTCGGCGCGATGCGCTTCGACTGCCTCAATGGCGATACGTCGCGCTTCCCATAGCCGTTCGACCTCGGCTGCATCGCGTTCAAGTCCGTCATAGGCGTCGAGCAGGCGGCGGTGAGTCGCCGCATCCACCAGTGCGCGCTCGTCGTGCTGGCCGTGGATCTCGACCAATGCCGTCCCCAAGCTCTTCAGAGCCTGCACGCTGACCGGCTGGTCATTGATAAAAGCACGCGTGCGCCCATCGGCCATCTGCACCCGGCGCAGGATCAATGCATCGTCGCCGCCGATCCCCTGCTCGGCGAGTAGCGCGCGTACCGGATGATCCGGCGGCACCTCGAACATCGCCGTGACCTGCCCTTGTTCCACGCCCTGGCGTACCAGCGTCGCGTCGCCACGCGCGCCGAGCGCCATGGCAAAGGCGTCGAGGAGAATCGATTTCCCCGCCCCGGTTTCGCCGGTCAGCACTGCAAGGCCGGAGGCAAAATCGAGATCGAGCCTGTCGATCAGGACGATATCGCGGATGGAAAGCCGGGCGAGCATCAGTTTCACCTCGTCATGGCCGGATTAATCCCGGCCATCCACATCTTTGATCTTTGCGACTCTAAAGACGTGTATGCCCGGCACAAGGTTTACCCCTCGGACCGCGCCTCGCGCGAACCCGTTGGCCGGGCATGACGCTCACTCTAGTCGATTCGCCAAGACGTGGTTCAGCCCAAGCTTGGTTTCTTGAATACCTTGCTGATCCAGGATTCCTTGTTCTCGCTCGGCTCCGCGCCACCGGTCTTCACGAGGCGGTAGGCGTCCTGGTACCAGCGGCTATCCGGGAAATTATGGCCAAGCACGGCGGCGGCGGTTTGTGCTTCCTGAATAATACCGAGCGCCATGTAGGATTCGGTCAACCGCATCAACGCTTCTTCGACGTGGCGCGTCGTCTGAAACCGCGTCACCACCACTTTGAAGCGGTTGATGGAACCGGTGTAATCCTTCTTCTCCTGATAATAGCGACCTATCTGCATTTCCTTGGCGGCAAGATTGTCGCGCGCGACTTCGATCTTCTTCTTGGCGCTGGCGGCATATTCAGTGGCGGGATATTTGCGCGCGACCTCTTCGAGCGCTTCCATCGCCTTGGTTGTGCGTGCCTGATCGCGGGAGATATCGGGGATCTGATCGTAATAGGATGAGGCGATCAGATATTGCGCGTAGGCGGCGTCCGTGCTGCCGGGATGCAGTGTCACATAACGTTTGCCCGCACTGATGGACTCTTCGTATTCGCGGCCTTCGTAATAGGTGTAAGCCTGCATGATCAGCGCCTTGCGCGCCCAGTCCGAATAGGGATGCTGACGATCCACTTCCTCGAACTTCTTCGCGGCGGCTTTGAAGTCGCGCTTGGAATTCAGGAGGTAGAGGCCCTCGTTGTAGAGCTTCTCGGGGGGGTCGTCGGGAATCAGCAGATCCTTGTCGGAGCTGCAGCCCACAATCGGGGCAAACAGCATCCCCAGCACGAACAGCCGAACCAGCAGCCGGCACAAGTCGGCTGGGCGAACCGACAGAGATGAACCCAAGGACGCGGGCTTCAAGACGCAGATCCCGTTGATGACCCGGACGGTCTGCGCTTTCGGCGCAGCCGGTCCGGCGCTGTATCTAGCCAAAAACGCCGGTACCACCAACGATTTGTGCCGACAATCGGCCGGTAATAAGGCGGAAGGTTAAGCTTGACGTCGCTTTAAGAGACGTCAGGACCGTAAGCCGGCGCCACGAGCCCGGTCGCCACGTCGGCGTGGCCACGGATGCGGCGCGCGGGCTCTTCCGTCTCGCCGACGGCCCAGGCCGTCGGATCGGACATCAGGGCAACCAGGACCGCATGGTTAAGCTTATGGCCGCCACGCACCGACTTATAGGCGCCCACGATCGGACTACCCGCGAGCGCGAGATCGCCCAGCGCGTCGAGCGCCTTGTGGCGC
This sequence comes from Hyphomicrobiales bacterium, assembly GCA_016210825.1. Lineage (GTDB taxonomy): Bacteria > Pseudomonadota > Alphaproteobacteria > Rhizobiales > Xanthobacteraceae > JACQTM01. Next base: position 1,075 of record JACQTM010000350.1, on the reverse strand, counting down.
ACGAATTCGTCGGCAAAGCGCATACCTTCCGGATTGAGCACACGCGTATTGCTGACCACGAGCGTGTTCTCGAAAGAGGCGCCGAGCGCATAACCGGCGCTCCACAATTTCGAGACGTCGCGCATGAAGCCGAACGTGCGTGCACGTGCGAGTTCGCGGCGGAAAAAGTCGGGCTCGATATCGTTCGCGAATTTCTGACGGCCGATTAATGGATTGTCGAAGGCGATCTCGACGTCGATGCGGAATCCATTGGCATAGGGACGCAACTCGCCATAGGCATCCCCACGCGCGATGCGGACAGGTTTCAAGATCCGGATAAAGCGGCGGCGCGCGCCGAGCGAAACGATACCAGCCTGATCGATGGCTGCGACAAACGGCTCCGCGCTGCCGTCCATGATCGGTGCCTCGGGGCCGTCGAGCTCAACGATCGCGTTGTCGATGCCAAGTCCGCGAAGCGCGGCGAGCACATGTTCGGCAGTGGAAACGACGGGACCTGAATCATCCCCTAGGACGGTTGCAAATTCGGTGGCGGTAACGAAGCGATAATCGGCGCGGACTTCACGATCACGGTCGCCATCGGCGCCAATGCGCACGAAAACGATTCCGGTGTCGGCGTCGGCAGGATTGATCGTTAGGGTGACCGGAAGACCAGAATGCACGCCGATGCCGGTGACTACGGCTTGGTCGCGGAGTGTGGTCTGCCTGCCGGCTTTCATACTCTCGTTCCGCACGCTCTACGGCAGGAGGCTCGCAACGCGCGCAGTCCATCCCCCGATGTGACCGTCTGGCCGTTTCCCGGCCCATTGTGCTGAGAGACTTGAAGAACCGGCCATCCCCGACCTGCCCCCACCCCCAGCGGTAGCCCTTTCGTCGTGGAAACCTTAGCCACGCCTCGCAGGCCCTCCAACTCACGCTTTTTTACCGAGTGTTACCTAAATGGCGCCGCATTCGTGCCGCGGCGGTGCCCTAAATCAGCAAGCTGTTATGCCCTCAAGCATGCAACCGCCTGTTGGCGAACCGCCAATTCCGAGATTTTCGAATACGCAATATAGTACGTCAGCCTGCAATATTTATT